>DAOOQY010000102.1:0-9462 GCA_035389025.1 Verrucomicrobiota bacterium | reverse complement strand
CTCCTTTGACCAGGTCGTCCGGGTTCTTCAGCAGGTTACCCGCCCACTTCACGGCGCTGATCAGTTCACGCGCCCGCACTCGACCGTCTTTGTCCGTGTCGATCAGTTCCAGGGTCCGGGCATCGAAGTGCAGGGAGGTGGTCGGACAGGCCAGGGCCACCCACAGTTTCTGATCCAGTTGATCCAATGCCAGAAGATCGGCGCCCGTTTCGAGTTTGACTTGGTCGAAACCACCGGCACGGAAGAAACGCCAGGCATACGCGGCTGAGGTTGGATTAGGCATAATTCGATAGTCGTTTTCTTTCAAAAATCCAGTGTAATGGGTCGCCCCGGTTTGGCAACAGCCTTCTCAGCACAGCAACGCGAAGCCCGGTGCATCGGCTTGTTGTCGGTGTTACTCTTGTGATCGCGAAAATTCCCGCAACATCCGCTTGCCAGTGAACGTCCTTCCCTTTAACAACGCGTCGTGCGTGTCCCTCCGCTCAGGGCCTTTTTGGATCCAATCCACGCATGCTGGGTCGGAGCGAAGGGGAGCAGATTGAAGTGGATATGCGAGCGCTTCTTTCAGTTCAAGAGTCGAAAAGCCGAGCTAGCGAAAGGACCAAGCCATGTCTGAGACACCCGGTACGGAAAACACTTTGACACGCCGCGAGTTTCTGAAGCTCTCCGCGCCGGCCGTCGGCGCGCTTGGTGGTGCGGGCGCCGCGGCGGCGACGGCGGCAACGCCCGAGACGAATCCACCTGCCAGGAGAAGATCGAAATACGATGCCGAGTACGCGCGCGAGCGGCTCAACCGCATCGCGTTCCCTCTCGGCGGCCTGGGCGCCGGCATGATCTGCCTCGAAGGCACAGGGGCTTTGTCGCACGTGTCGCTGCGGCATCGTCCGGAAGTCTTCCACGAGCCGATGACATTCGCGGCCATCTGTGTGAAAGGCTCGACGAACGTGGCGCGCGTGCTCGAAGGCCCTGTGCCGGCCTGGAAGCTGTTCGGCGCCCCCGGCACCGGCAACGGGGCCGCGGGCTCCTCCTTCGGGCTTCCGCGTTTTCGCCAGGCCGCGTTTCGAGCGCGCTTCCCGTTCGCGACCGTTCGCCTGTCGGATTCGGATGTCCCGCTGCGCGTCGAGGTCACGGGCTGGAGTCCTTTCGAGCCCGGGGCCGCCGACGACTCGAGCCTGCCGGTCGCCGCGCTCGAATACCGGTTCTATAATCCCACCCGCGCGCCCATCGAGGCTGTCTTCTCGTTCAACGCCAGGAATTTCATGACCGTGGGAAGCAATCCCAACGCCGTCAAGGCAACCCCGGGCGGCTTCATTCTCTGGAGCACTGCCGCTCAGGACAAGGCCTGGGAGGAAGGCGCCTTCTCGGCTACGGTCACCGAGCCCGACGCGAAGGTCAACCACGCCTGGTTCCGGGGCGGATGGTGGGATGCGCTGACAATGGCGTGGAATGACGTCCGAGACGGCCTCTGCCAGGAACGCCCGCCTGTGACCGAAGGCGGGGCTTCGCCCGGCGCAACGGTGTTCGTGCCGATCCGGCTTGCCCCCCGCGCCGCGCGCACGGTGACACTGCGTCTGGCCTGGCATGTGGCCAGGACGAATCTGCGCTTCGGCAAGGATCCGGACGGCACTGCCCCGCCAGCCGATGCGCATCAGCCTTGGTATTCGAAACGTTTTGCCGACATCCATGAGATCACGCGTCATTGGAGGGACCACTACGACGATCTGCGCCTCCGGACCAAGCGTTTCAGCGACTGTTTCTACGATTCGACCCTGCCCCCTGAGGTGACCGAGGCGGTGGCCGCCAACCTGACCATCTTGAAATCGCCGACGGTGCTCCGGCAGTCGGACGGTCGGCTCTGGTGTTGGGAAGGGTGTAGCGACAACTCCGGATGTTGTGCCGGCTCCTGCACCCATGTCTGGAACTACGCTCAGGCGATTCCGCACCTCTTCCCCGCCCTCGAACGTACGCTGCGCGAGACCGAGTTCGGACCTTCCCAGGATGACCGTGGTCATCAGCAGTTCCGTTCAGCCCTGCCGATCCGGCCCTTGACCCATGACTTCCACGCTGCCGCCGACGGCCAACTCGGCGGCATTATGAAGGCGCACCGCGATTGGCGCATCAGCGGCGATACCGAGTGGCTGCGCGGGCTTTGGCCCAAGATCAAACGGAGTCTCGACTACTGCATCGGCACCTGGGACCCGGACCACAAGGGCTGGCTCGAAGAACCCCACCACAACACTTACGACATCGAGTTCTGGGGGCCGGATGGCATGTGCACCAGTTTCTACCTCGGCGCGCTCCAGTCCGCCGTGCGCATGGGCCGTGCGCTGGGCGACGAGGTTCCCCTCTATGCCGAGTTGCTCGCCCGCGGGACTCAGCGCGCCGACACCGAACTCTTCAACGGCGAGTACTATATCCAGAAGATCGAATGGAAGAACCTCAAGGCCAAGAACCCGACCGAAGTCCAGGGCTTCCACAGCGGCTATTCGCCCGAAGCGCGCCTGCTCCTCGAACGGGAGGGACCCAAGTACCAGTACGGACAAGGCTGCCTGTCCGACGGCGTCCTCGGTTCCTGGCTCGCCGCGGTCTGCGGCGCGGGCCAAGTCCTCGACCCGGACAAGGTGCGCAGCCATTTGCGCGCCGTCCACCGCTACAACCTCAAGCATGACCTCAGCGCCCATGCCAATCCGCAGCGGCCCAGCTTTGCCTGCGGCGCCGAGGGCGGCCTGCTGCTGTGCACCTGGCCCAAGGGCGGCGAGTTGTCGCTGCCGTTCGTCTACTCGGACGAGGTTTGGACCGGCATCGAGTACCAGGCCGCATCCCACCTCATGCTCATGGGCCTTGTCGACGAAGGTCTCGAGATCGTGCGTGTCTGCCGCGACCGCTACGATGGACGCATCCGCAATCCCTTTAACGAGTACGAGTGCGGTCACTGGTATGCGCGGGCGATGGCGTCCTATGGCCTCCTCCAGGGCCTCTGCGGAGCCCGCTATGACGCAGTCGACAAGACGCTCGACCTCGAGCCCTCGATCAAGGGAGATTTCCGCTGCTTTCTCGCCACCGCAACCGGCTACGGCACCGTCGGCGTCAAGAGAGGCAAACCCTTCGTCGAGGTCAAGGCCGGCGCTATCGACATCCAGGGAGGAATCCGGTTCAAAGCCCGCGCATGAGTCGTTCCCGGCCTTGAGCCCGATCATGGGGCCCGCCCTGCAACAGTTCGACCGCGCGTTTGTCCGCTACCGGGGACGCATCCTCGTCTACTTTGGCGGATGCGATTATTTCCGCCTGGCCTCTCACCCGGACGTCTTGGCCGCAGCCCGCGATGCCACCGTTCGCTATGGTCTGAATGTGGCCGCCTCGCGGGCCACCACGGGCAACCATTCCCTCTACCTCAAACTCGAATACGAGTTGGCCCGCTTTTTCGAGGTCGATCGCGCACTGCTGACACCCAGCGGCTATGCCACCAACCTCGTCGCCGCCCAGGGCATGGCCGGCCATGTCGCCCATGCCCTCATCGACGAACAGGCCCATGCCAGCCTCGCCGACGCCGCGGAGTTGTTGGGCTGTCAAGTCCACCGCTTCCGCCATCTCAGCCCCTCGGACCTGGCCGAGCGCTTGCGTCGGCTCCCCGACGCAGCCCGTCCGTTGGTGCTCACCGATGGACTCTTCGCTCGCGAAGGAACGATTGCCCCATTGGCCGATTATCTGCGGCTTCTGCCGCGGAATGGTCTGTTGCTCGTGGACGACGCCCACGGCGCCGCGGTCTTGGGATCGAACGGGCGCGGGACGCCCGAGATTTGCGGGGTGCGCCGGGAAAACCGCCTCATTCAAACCTGCACGCTCAGCAAGGCGTTCGGAACCTACGGTGGCGCGATTCTCGGGAACGCCCCCCTCATCGGGCGCATCGTCCGCCAGAGCCGCCAGTTTGCGGGCAGCACTCCTCTCCCGCCGCCGCTCGCCGCCGCGGCCCTCAAAGCCGTGCAGATCGTGCGATCCGATCCAGGCCTCCGTTCCAGATTGGCGGATCGGGTGCGCCTGGTCAAAGACGCGCTGTGCAAGACGGCTCTGGCCCAGCCCCAGACACCCAGCCCCGTCATTGCTGTCCAGGCCTGCACCGCGCCCGCGGCCGCCCGCCTGCGAAGAGACCTGCTCCGCCGTGGGATTTACCCCAGCCTTATTCGGTATCCGGGCGGACCGCCGGGCGGCTACTTCCGCTTCGCACTGTCCAGCGAACACACTCGCGAACAACTGAACGCGCTGAGCGCCAGCCTGCTTTCGGTACCGGGACTTGCCGCGCTGGGAGGAAACAACACGACCCAGCGGAGGATTTAACGAGGCCGCGCAGTGATTGGGACGCGGCGAACCAGGTGGGTTGGACGGTTTGGGACGACGGAACCTCGCCCTCCAGCCGACAGCCGTGCTTCCAGCCAACTGAGGCGCTGTGGATGCCGATCGAGGGGGATCAAGGGGAATCGGGCAGGACAACGCTGGGCGTGTTCGTGGCGGGGGCTTCGAAGTGGATGACTGTCTCCCCGGGTTTCGCCAGACCGAGTTGTTCGCGCGCCAGCCTCTCAACCGCCTTGGGATCGGTGCGCAGCGACTCGATGGCGGCGCGCTTCTGCTGTGCCTTCGCTTCCTCCCGCCGCACCTCGGCTTCGAGGCGAAGCAACTGCTCGCGCATCGCCTTGTTCTCGTCGATCAGCGGCAAATACCACAATCCCACCAGCATCGCTGAGGCCGCCAGCACCAGAAAAAAGACCATCCGTGTCAGGCGGCTCCAAATGGTCTCCACGGTCATGAGACAGTCTTCTACCTTGCGGAGCGCAAAAGCGGAAGCGCAAAAAGGCAGCGCCGGCAGGGCTGCAACCAAAGCGACGGAGCACTCATGCATCTGCGGTGCCAACGGACGCGTGGGCGCCGCGCCGCGCCGGCGCTGCTGCGCAAGGCCGGCGGGGAAGCCAGTGTCGACTCATGACTTGATGTCGCGCATGTGGAAGGACGCCATGCCGATGGCCAGGAAGGTGGCGTTGAAGCCGATCAGAAGGCTCAGCGATTGGCCGATCCGCCACCAAGGGATTCTGTCGGCAAACATGAACTGCCAGAGATGCAGGTGGTAGGTGAAGAACCAGTTCTGGTAATCCTTGAAGTAGGGAATGTGCTCCATGATGAAACTGACAAAAATCAACGAGAGCGCCAGGATGGTCGCCGCCGCCGGTTTCACGTTGAAGCAGGAGAACAGAAGGGCCAGGCACATGATCGATGCGGCCTCCGTCACCAGCATCAGATGGCCCGCCACATATCGGACCAGCCCCGTCTGTGCCTCGAAAACACCGAATATGCCGTTCTCCGGCAGCCAGACGAACATGCCACCCCACGGGAAATAAAGCCGCGAAAAGGCCAGTCCAAACACGCCCAGCGCCAGCACCAGAAGCAGAGAAAAAATACACCCTGCCACCCACTTCACCACCAACAAACGAAAACGCGACACCGGGCGCGAGAGAATCATCCGCAACGTGCCGTCCTCCGCCTCCTTGGCCACGAGATCTCCGCCCACCAGGGCCACATAGAGAGGCAGCAGAAACGCCGCGGCCGGCACCAGCATGATCGTGGCGATGGTCAGCACCGAGATGAACGGCTCGGCCAGATGACCGCTCATCTCGAGCATCCTCTCCATCGGCCTCGAGGCCTGTGTGAACCGAAACACCAGCGCGATCACGTTCTGGGCGAACAGGAACATGAAGAACCCGATGTAGGTCCGCTTCTTGCCGAACAGCTTCCAAAGTTCGTTGCGCAGTTGCAGGTAAAACATGGGCGGGATTCCGATCACTGTCTCATCACAGACAGGTAAAAGTCCTCGAGGGTCTGTTCATCGCGCGCCACTTCGGAGACTCGAAAGCCGCCTTCAACCAGCCGGCGGATGATCGCCTCCGAGCTGATCCCCTCGCTCATTGCGACGCAGCGCCCGTCGCGGCTCTCGTCAATGAGTCCCTCCTGCCGCAGGAACCGATCGGCGGCGGCGAAGTCGGGCACCGTGATGCGCAGCCAGTTCCGGCTCTGCAGGGCGTGGGCGGTCGGCCCCTCGAACACTTTGCGCCCCTTTCGGATCACGCCGATCTGGGTGCAGAGCTGCTCGACCTCGTTCAGCAAATGCGACGAAAGCAGAATCGTCAGCCCCAGTTCCCGATGCAGCCTCAAAATAGTCTCGCGCATCTCGTGAATCCCCTCCGGATCCAGACCGTCCCCCGGCTCGTCCAGAATGAGCAGCGTGGGCTCCGGCAACAACGCCTGCGCGAGCGCCAGACGCGCCCGCATCCCGTGCGAGTAGGTGCGGACGGCCGAGCGCTCCCGCCCCGTCAACCCAACCCAGTCGATGACCTCCTGCAGCCGCTGCCGTGACGTGGGAGCCGTGTAGTGACTCAGGATTTCCAGATTCCTCCAGCCGCTCAGGTAATCGTAAAACGCCGGCGACTCGAAAATCGCCCCCACCTGCCGCAAGGCCAGCGTCCGCCGCAGCATGACGTCGTGACCGCACACGCGCACCTCCCCCCGCGTCGGCCACACCTGTCCCAACATCATGCCGATGGCCGTGCTCTTCCCCGCCCCGTTGTGTCCCAGCAGCCCGTAGATTTCCCCGGCCGGCACTTCGAGAGTGAGATCGTCCACCGCAAGACGCCCGCGGAATCTCTTCGTCACCCCGCGCAGCTCGATCAGTCGATTCGATCTCGAAGACGCGCCCTCCGCAAAGGACAATTCGGACGGCCCAGTGACTTTCATTTTGTTCCTTCGATCGCCAGCAGGTTCTTGATGTGCCCGTCCGCGTACAGGTAGTTCACGCCGCGCTTCGCGCCGCGCGCCGCGTGAAAAGCCTCCTTGTCGTAGACCACCGGGATGCGGTGCGGATCAAAGTCGATCCCGAACACACGCAGATGTTCCGCATCCTGTCCGTTGAGCAGGCTGTTCCACGAGTAACTCGACCCGGTTTGCTCGTGCACCCGCCTGAAATCGGAAGGACACTTGAGGACTTGCGACGACCCCAAGTGGTTGGTCAGGACCACGTCAATCGTCGCCTGGCTGCCGCCGGACGACACGGCATTGGTTCCGAACAGTCGGTCGCGCATCTCGGGAAGACGGTTGTTGTTGTCCTGCGTGTAGAGTTGCAGCGCGATCCCGATCTGGCGCAGGTTGCCCAGGCAGGCGGTCAAGCGCCCGGCCTCTTGCGCCTTGCCCAGCGTCGGCAGCAGCAGGCTCGCCAAGACTCCGATGATGGCAATCACCACCAGCAACTCGATCAGGGTAAAGGCAGCCGTGTGCAACCGGACGTTCATCTCCCCCCCCGGAGAAAGACACCGCTCTCCATCATGTGCTGCAGCTCCTCGAGCAACGGCGCCGCCTCGGCCTTGGTCTGAGCCGAACTCTCCGAATAGAATGACTTGAGGCCGGTGGTGATCAGCTTCTGGCGCACCTCCTCGCTCAACACCGGGGGCGCATTCGTTTCCCACTCGGGCATCGGCACGTCGCCCGCCGCCAACTCTTGGCGCGCTTGTTTGAGCCGCTTGACCGCCTCGTCCACGGTTCGGCGCCGGCGGTCGACAGGCAACTGCTCAAACGCCCCAAGCATCTGCTTGAATCCCGTCGGCAGCGTGGCCTCGATGAATTCCGACTTCTCAGCCTCGGTCATCGCGAGCAACCACCGCGACCACTCATGATCCAGTCGCGCCCTCTGACGCTCCTCGTAGGACAATGCGTTCAGCTTCGACGCAAGCTCCCGCAGCGCCTTCGCCCGCGCCTCGCCAGTCAGCGCGCTCAGATCAACCGTTCCCATGAAGGCCTGCACCCGCTCGGCCGTGACCCGGCGGCTCTTCGCCACGGTATACCCGCCCCAGGCCAGCAGCCACGCCAGCGTCAATGCCACGACCCCGTAGACCAAAGGCTTGTGGCGTGGATTTAACATGGCCCCACTCTAACGCACTCCCGCGGAGATGAAACATTTAAAGTGATCCGCACCCGGCCGAATCGAGCCGAGGCTGCGCGCAGGGATGCGACTCCAGCCCCAACCCCCGCCACACGGTCACTGACAGAGGCGTCGATGCATCGACGTCGGACACATCGACGTCCAGCTCTTGAAAGTCCGCACCACCGGGAGCGGCATTCACACCAGGCGCGCTGAACAGACCCAAGCGCCCGGAATGCCTATGAGCCAAAGCCGAACCAAAGGAACCCCGTGAACGCAACGCTCAAGTGCAGTCTGATCCTGGCGGTCGCCAGCAGCATGGCCGTCTGGGCCGCCGAGAATCCGAACCGCATTCAGCCCTGGTCAGCAAACCCTTGGTACTGGCAATTCAAAGGCCAGCCCGTCCTCTTGATCGGCGGGTCCAAGGACGACAACCTGTTCCAGATCAATTACACCTATGAACAGTCGGGTTTTGCCGAGCATTACCCCGATCACCCCGGTCAGAACAAGCAGCCGTTCTTCTTCACCACGCCGCAGCAACGCAACAACACGGTTGTTCTCAAGTACCAGCAGCGGTTTGTGGAGAAAGTGCTCTCCTACACCCTTCGCCACGACCACATCCTCTATTGCATGGACAATGAGACCTCGGCTCAGGAGGCCTGGGGCGCGTATTGGGCGGGCTTCATTCGGGAGCATGCCCGCCAGGCCGGCAAGCCGGTTTGCCTGACCGAGATGTGGGATGCCTGGGACCTCAAGGCTGCCGAGCATAGACGAACCTTCGATCATCCCGAGCGCTACGATTTCTGCGACGTTTCCCAAAACAACCAGAAGAAAGGGCAGGAACACTGGGACAACTTCCATTGGGTGCGAAGCCGTCTCGCATCGCAGCCGCGTCCGCTCAACACGGTCAAGACTTACGGTGCCGATGGCGGCCGGTTCGACAACAATCGCGACGGCCTCGAGCGGTTCTGGCGGCATGTCATCGGCGGCGCCGCCTCCGGGCGGTTTCATCGTCCCGACTCCGGCCTGGGATTGCCCGAACCGGCCGGGGCCGCTCTGCGCGCCGCGCGCAAGCTCGAGTCGCGCATCAAGCCGTGGGAGGTCGAGCCGGCGAACGCCTTGCTGAGCGAGTGTGCGGACAATGAGGCTTACCTCGCCGCCCGTCCTGGCCAAGCCTATGCGCTTTATTTCACCGACGGCGGATCCGTGGTGCTGAACCTGGAGGCTGCGCCTGGCAGTTACGGTGTCTGCTGGATCTCGATCGTCTTTGGGGAATGGGGGAAGCAAGACCAAGTTCGAGGAGGCGCTGTGGTGACAGTGAGCGCGCCCTCGCAGGGCCACTGGATCGCGGCAATCTGCAGACAACCGGAGTGACTCCCGAGGCTCCCCGGGGCTGAGTTGCCAGCCAGCACAAAATCCACTCGCAGCACATTGCACGTGTCAACTATATAGATATAGTGACAGGTTCTTAATTATTGACATATCTTTGGTGTTGGCGTACCTGTGTTCGG
>DAOOQY010000101.1:0-9463 GCA_035389025.1 Verrucomicrobiota bacterium | reverse complement strand
CATGGGGACGGCGCTGACGGCCGAAACCCTGAAGGTCGCTGTCTGGCCTGCGCCAACCGACTGGTCCGCAGGCTGGCGCGTGATGAGCGGCAGCGCCCCCTGGGCCGGATGCACGACATAGACCAGGCCGATGTCGTCCCGAAATTCATCCGGACGTGTGTTGACCAGAGACGCGCCTTTGTTGTTCTTGATGCCGTTCACACCGCACGCCAGCGTGAGGCGATAGGTCCCGCCATAAGCGAGGTTCGCGGCGGCGCGCACGACAACCTCACATGCGAACTTGCCGGCCACTTCGCGTTCGACGTATGCGATCGACTCGACGCCGACCGCGGTCCCCGCGGCGTCGGCCAGGGCGACTGTATTCGCGTTCACGGTCGAGGCAATGAACCCACCCTCGCGGCTCTTCAGATCGGCCCAATTCGAGGGAAATCCGGGGGAAAAGAGACGCGCGCGCAGCGTGCGGCGGTCGGCAATCTCGTAAAGCGTCTCGTCCTCGTCCACACGCGGGGCGTAGGGGCAGGCCTTGGGATCGAAGACGAACATGTGGCCGGTGTGTCCGCCATTGGCTCCGGCCGGGTAGGCGATCAGCGTCCCGAGCCTCGCCTCGGCCAGGTAGAAACCATTCATCAAATGCAGTGACGTGCTGAAGGGCATCTCGCTCGTTGACCGGCTCGCAGCAGCATACAGGTCGGCATCGCGCGCATATTCCGGCGACGTTGCGGGGCTGATCAGGTTGTCGCGATTGCCATAGAAACACGGGTCGATCCAGCCTCCGTAGGAGTAGTAATCATGCGTGTACCCGCCCATCCCGGCAGCCGCACCGAAGGGGAAGAAGTCGACGACCGGTTCGTGGTACGGGTCGCTGAAAGACTGCGTGTAGTAGAGGGTGGTTCCGTCCGGACCAAATGTCGCGTTGTTGATGGAGCCGGAAATCGCCGTCGACGTGCCGGCGGTCGTCATGAGCGTGCCCGCCACAGGCTCGGCATCGCCGAAGCGGTAGATGCGTGATGCGGCATCCGTGTCATACTGGCCGGTCATGATGCAGTAGACGGTGCCCGGCGCCAGAGGCGAGACGGCCAGCGCAGCCGGACGCTTGTCCGTTCCGTAAGCCGTAACGTTGTGGCCCCAGACGGTCAACTGCGGTCCGGCGCTGATGTCTTCAATTCGCAACACGCCGTTGAAGGGCGTCGCCTCGTTGCGAATCGTGACGTACACGCGGTCAACGCCATTGACTTTGGCGGAGGCGATTTGATAGGCGAATTTGCTACCGGTGGCGGTCGGCTTGTAACTGACGTTGTTGACGTTGCCCAGATCGACGCTGCTGAGGAGTTGCGCGGTGTCCGTGCTGTACTTCGACACGAGGGCCTGGCTTGTCGACGAACGCCAATAAACCGCCCAAAGCGTGTTGGGCGCCGTCTTTGTCACAGACGCATTGTACATGGCGTCGCCGTGGAACTTGTAGCGCTTGATGGCGCCGGTCGACACATTGTACTCGAGAACGCACAGGTAATCGCTGATGCCAGGCGTGCAAGCCGTCGCCCCCGCCGAGAACGTGACATAGAGGTACTGGCCGGCGGTGGTCGGATCGACATAGATCTGGTAGACCGGGGCCGGGGCGGCGCTGCTCAGTCCAGTCGGCTGTTCCCAGGCGCCCGCTGCAAGATCGTAGGCGCAGACGCCCTTGAACGTGCCGATCCACACCTTGTGATTGTAGGCGTCGTACGCCACACGATAGACGGCGTCGCTCAAGAGCCCGCCCCGCGTGTTCTCCGTCGTGAAGTGATCGAGCAGGGTCCCGTCGGGCGCGTAGACCGCCACTCCGTTGCCCCGAAAATTGTTGACGCTGCGCGCGTTGGCCGTCGAGTACATCTTCAGGATGTCCTGGCCCAAGGCGCACCACACCGAGTTGTTTTCGGTCGCGCACGCCACATCCGCCATCTGCCGCAACAGCAAGTCCGAGGCGTCGCTCTTCATGAGACTCTCGACGGTGCGGGCGCTCACGTCGCATTTGCTCAACCCACAGAGCGGTCGCTTAAAGAGGCGGGCCGGATACGAACGGTGGGCGAACACCAGGGCGCCCGGGTCGAATCGCACGTGTTTCGAAATGTTGCGGTAGCTGATGAAAGGGTCCGAGGTGCCGTTGACCCAGTTGAAGTAGGCGAAACTCAGATCGTGCAGGTTGTGAATCGAGCCCGAGACGCCGGGATTCCAATCGATAATGTTGATGCCGCGTTCCTTCAGTTCCGCCCGCTCGAGTTGATATCCGTAGACCTCCCAATTCGAGGGATCGTCGTCGACCAGGAAGTTGATCCCCTTCCTGTATTGATCGTAAGCAACATGTCCGGAGTGATCGATCAACTGTTTTGTGGCGGCCAATCCCTCTCCATCGAGCCGTGAGACGATGTAGTAGCGATACTTGGCTTTCGTGAACTTTATGGCCGTCCGATCTTCGTAGTTCGACTTGCGGATGTAATAATAGGGGTTGTTGTTCAGGGGGATGCAATCCGAGTAACTCGTGGCTGGATAGGTGTCGGACAGGGCCCACATCAGGTAGGCATCCAGGATTGCGTTGTACGACGACGTCGCAGTGTCCTTGCACTCGCGCGGGAAGTTCGAACTCAGGACGATGTAGTTAATGCGGTCCTGCAGACCGTACTGCGTCATGTGGCTCTTGATTCCGCCGATGAAGGCATCCCGGGCCGCGACGGTGGGAATGGTGCCGGTCAAAGGCAGGATGACCACGTTTTCGTCCGGGATTTGTCGCTGCTCCTTGAAGTACTGGGCGGCGGCGGCCGATTCGGCGTCCCCCTCTTTCACGACGATCAGCACGTCGTCATAAGAGGGCATGGTGTGGCCTGCGACGCAGAACAACACCAAAGCCAAGATGAGCCAGGGCATGGCCTCCAACGGATGCGGAGGTCTGTGGGTTCGGGGAAGAGAGTTCGCACGACGCGCACTCAACGCGTCCCTCGCAAGGGACGCAGAGCATTTCTGCGTGTGGTTCTGTAGGATTGTTTGATTCGCTCCCTGAGCACAATAAGTCACGGTCGTGCGGATACACATGTTGGTGCATCACTCATAGGGAAAGGCGGCAGCCAGCGACAATAGAAGAATTCTTTAGGCGTTTTGAGCTGCCTACGCAAGAGTACTTAGCCTTGAGCCGCTTTCTGGCTTCCATTGGAGGTCATTTGTGCTGTTTGGGATCCAGCCGATCCGCGTCACTCGTGGCGCAGCGCCTCGATGGGATCGAGCTTTGCGGCGGCGCTCGCGGGATAGAGACCGAAAACGATGCCTACCGCGCCGGAGATTCCGAAAGCGAGCAGGACCGACCAGACGGTGACGATCGTCTTCATTGTTGTGAGCTGCGAGACAACCAAGGGCGTGAGCACGCCGACGAGCACGCCGATCAATCCACCGCCGACCGAAAGCACGACAGTCTCGACCAGGAATTGGGTGGTGATATCGCGGCGCTTGGCGCCGAGGGCGCGGCGGATGCCGATCTCGCGGGTGCGTTCGGTCACGGTCGCGAGCATGATGTTCATGATGCCGATACCGCCGACGAGCAGTGAAATCGCCGCGATCGACCCGAGCACGATGTTGAAGATGCGCTTGGTCTGCTCGGCCTGGCGGAGGAGTTGGAGAGGCACGATGATCTCGTAATCGTTTTGGTCGTGGAATCGACCGAGGAGGGTTCGAATCTGCGGGTCGGCGGTCTCCACAGCCGCCAGGTCCTGCATCTGGACGGTGATCTGGTGGAGTTGAACCTCCTCGGCTTCGAAACTGCCGGCGGATCTGCGGATGAGAGTCTCGCCGAAGCGCGTGCGGGAAACGCTCAGCGGGATATAGACGTTGTTGTCGAGCGGCTGTCCCTCCATGGCGCCAGCCTGGCTGCGCTGCTCGGGCTGGCTGCGCTCTTGCAGGATGCCGATGATTCGGTAGTAGAAGGTGTCGATCTTCACCGCGTGCTGCATCGGATCGAGGTGCGGGAAGAGACGGCGCGCCAGGCCGGTCGTGATCACGCAAACATTCTCCGCGTGCTGTTCGTCGAGATGCGCGAGGAACCGTCCGCGGACAATCCCCGCCCCAGTCACATCCATGTAGGATGGCAGCGTGCCGATCACCTGGCACGGGACTTCGTTGCGATCGAAGCGCACATTCTCGCGGATGATGCGCATGGGCAGGACGCGGTTGACGCCCGGGATGGTGGACTGGAGCCTGGCGCCATCTTGATAGGTGAGGCCATAGGCCAACTGCATGCCGCGCGAGCTGCCGCCTCCCTGCTGGCGGGCCTGGTCGGGCGGCTTGAGACTGCGCAACAGGATATTGTTGCTGCCAAGGTTCTTGATGGCCTCCTGGGCTTCGTACGAGGCCCCCTCCCCGATCGCGAGCATGGCGATGACCGAGCAGACGCCGAAAATGATGCCAAGCATCGTCAGGGCCGAGCGCAGTTTGTGGAGCATCAGGCTCTTGATGCCCAGGCGCACGGTGCTTACGAATTGGAAGGTGAGCATGCTGGCCCCGGGGGTTAGGACGTCGAGAGGGACGCGCGGGCCCGCATGGGGCGATTGACAACCTCGCGGTCGATCAGGCCATCCTTCATATGGATGACCCGGTGGGACCGGCTGGCCACCCGATCGTCGTGCGTGACGAGGACGATGGTCTTGCCGGCCTCGTTCAGGCGGTCGATGAGGTCGAGCACTTCCTGGCCGGTCTTCGAGTCGAGGTTCCCCGTCGGTTCGTCCGCGAGTATCATCAGGGGGTTGTTGACCAGCGAGCGGGCCACGGCAACCCGCTGCTGCTGGCCGCCGGACAATTGGCTGGGGCGGTGATGGAGCCTGTCACCCAGACCGACGAGCGTGGCGAGTTCGAGGCAGGATTCGAAGTGGGTGCGGACATCCTTCCCCTGGTAGAGCAACGGCACCTGGATGTTCTCGAGAACCGTCAACTGCGCGATCAGGTTGTACGACTGAAAAATGAAACCGATCTTGAGTCCGCGCGCTTCCGAGAGCTGGTCATCGGGCATTCGAGAAACATCCTCGCCACCCAGGAAATACTGTCCAGCCGTCGGGCGATCGAGGCAGCCGAGTATATTCAGCATCGTCGACTTGCCCGAACCGGACGGCCCCATGATCGCCAAGTAGCTTCCGGCCTCGACATCCAGGTCCACACCGCGCAGGGCCAGGACATCGGCTTCGCCCCCGAGGACGTAACGCTTTTCGACACCTCGGATTCTAATGATTGCCGAATCGGCTGGCATGGCTTAGCCCATTCTTTTTGCCTCTCGAACCTGGCGCAGTTTTGCCTTTCTGACCCGCATAGCAGACATCATACGAAATCTGATCGCCCTTTGCACTGACGGGGTGTGAAACATGCGGGTTAGGGCTGCTGTGGACTGGGAGCCGCGTCTCGGTTAGGGCGGGCGCCGGCTTCCCCTTCGCCGCGGCGTTCGCCGCGATTGGGTCGCAGGCTGCCCATCGCCTCGCGCATGGCCGCCCGCTCCCCTTCATCGAGCTGGCCGTCTCCATCCTTGTCGAAACGCTTCAACATCTCCTCACGGCCCGGACGCATCCCGCCCCCCGGTCCTTCGCCTGGCGGCCCCTGGCCGCCAAAGCGGGCGGCGAACGCCGCGCGCATCGACTCGCGTTCCGTTTCGTCGAGTGTCCCGTCGCCATTCTTGTCGTACTGCTTGAGAATCTCCTCGGGATTGACGCCGCCGAAAGGTCCGGTTCCCGCGCCCGCACCCGGCGTCGGACCACGTCCGCCGCCTTCAGTGCCGGCCGCGGTCAACCCGGGCCTGCCGTTGGCTCCGCCCTGGGAATCGGCCTGGTGGCCGAGTCCGTTGGGGGGCGCGGCCTCGATGGGCGGGACATTGGTGAACGTGATCTTGGCCTTTTCTTCGTCGGCGAGCACGGCCCCTTCGAGGTCCTTCTCATGGCTGTCAAAGGGCGGAGAGAGCATCACGCGATCGCCGGCTTCGAGTCCCTGCACGACTTGGATGAACTTCGTGTTAAACATGCCAACTTCGACCGGTCGCGGCTCGGGCTTGCCGCGGTTGAGCACGTAAGCGACCTGCTTGCCCTTGAAGGTGGTGACCGCCTGGATCGGCACCGAGAGGACATCGGCGATGTTCGTGATGACGATCTCGGCTTTGGCGGACACGCCGGGTTTGACGTTGGGCGGGTTCTCGGACAGGTACACCTCGGTGTTGTAGACTTTCAAATTCGGATTGCCCCAGCGCGCCTGCGTGTCGGGCAACGGCGCCACTTTCGCAACCACGCCCCCATACCGCTTGTCGGGATCGGAATCCAAGACGACAAAGGCCGGCAGGCCGGCACGGATCATGTTGATATGGGACTCGTGAATCTTGACCACCACCTTCATGCGGGAAAGGTCCGGCAGTTTGATGAGTTCCTGTCGGTTGCGCACGACCGCGCCGCCCTCGACCAACGACTCGCTGCTGAAGCGATTCTCGCTGACCTGGTACACAACCAGGCCGTCCTGAGGGGCATCAATCCTCGTTGCCTCGAGATTCTTGCGATCCCGTTCGAGTTTATCCTCGTTGAGCTTGAGGGTGTTGATTTGGGAGAGCAGATCGGCCTCGTACTGGGCCATTTTCCGTTTGTTGAGGTTGATCTGTTGTTGAAGCTGTTCTTCCGCCTGCTGCACGTCCGAATTGAACTTCTTGATCTGTTTCTCGACATCGAACTCGTCGAGCATCCACAGGACGTTCGTCGCCGCAATCAGTTGGTTCTCGGTCGCCAGCACAGAGAGCCGATCGCCGTCCACCTTCTGTTTGGTCTCGTACCCCTTCTCGGCGAGCCTGACGGAATTGCTGTAGGTCTCGCGATTCACCACGAGCTGATTCGAGGCCTGAAGAGCCTTGTTCTGGGCTTCGAGCAGGTCCACCAGCCGCTGGCCTTGCTCGTACTTGTCGCGGTCGATGATCGCCAGGTCGAGTTTGAGCTTGGCGGCCAGGTAATCCACGTTGGTGGCGCTGCGCTGGATTTCGAGTTGGGCTTCGGCGTTGGTCACCGCGAAGCGCGCCTTCTCGACACTGATGAGCTGCTGATTGACCTGATCCTGCGCCTGCGAGGAGTCCAACTCGACCAGGAGATCGCCCTTCTTCACCAAGGCGCCCTCGGGGACAATCGAGATGATGCGGGCCGTGCCCTCGACCTCGCTCCGGATCACCACCTCGCTGATAGCGGTCAACGTGCCCGGCTCGATCACCGAGACGGTGAAGTCCCCGCGCTTCACAAGGTAGTGCTCGCTTGCCCCGCCATCCGTCTTGGACGGTCGCAGCACAACGTAGAGCAACACCAACAACACGCCCACGGCGCCAACCTGAAAGAGCCGGCGGCGTGCGCGCGGCGGCGCGGCGGAACCGGGCGAAGCAGATGCATTCATGACGAGGGTTCGAGGAATTGGTCCGGTGGGATTGGGTTGTCGTCGGGCATTTGCAGGGGCGGCGGTCCGTGCTGGCTCTCGTCCAGTGTCGCGGTCAGCGGGTCCTGCAGCCAGAAGGACGGATGGCCGGTTGTGATAACCCCGAGGTCCAACAGGACCTGCAACCGGGCCTGGAGGTGGTCCACCATGGTGAAGACAAGGTCGTTCTGGGCTTCGATGAGGGCGTCCTGAGACTGGCGCAGCCTCTGCACGTCCGTGCGTCCTGCCTCGAGCAAGAGCGTGTCATTCTCGACACGCCGCCGCGCCACCTCGAGCCCGTCGAGCTGACTGATGTAATTGAGGCGCCGCTGTTCGAGGGTGCGCAGCCCCCGATCGATCCGCTCCTTGAAGTTGTCCAGAGTCAGGCTGAGCTGACGCAACTCCCGCTCGAAATCGACGAGCGTTCCGCGGTAATCGTTGCGTTCGGCCAATCGGTCCAACGGGAGATCAATCTGCAAGCCGAAGTTATAGCGAAGCTGATCCGGGTTGAACCGAGTGTAGTGGTACGACCAGGAATTGGTCGAATCCTGAACGGCATAGCTGGCACTGCCTTGGAAGCGAACCCCGGGTTTGAGCTTGTCAGCCGCCAGCCTGACCCGGCGCTTGACATCCTCGAAACTGTCGATCGCATTGAGAATGTCGGCGTGCTTGGCGATGGCGATGCGAAACCCCGCGTCGCGGTCGATCGGGACGGCGCCCAACCCCGCGGCGCTGAGCTCCCGCAGGTCGCCGTCGTCCAGGTAGAGGTCCTCCTTCAGCGGGAGGCCCAGGGTCACCTTGAACGCGTCGAGCTGGCTCATGTACTGAGCCAACGAGTTGACGTACATGATCCGCGCATTCAACTCCTGAGTGCGCGCATCGTCCACCTCGCTTTGCCGCACCCGATCGACGGCGCGCGCCTCCGTGTAGCGCCTGGTCTCGACGCGACGCAGGTAGTTGGTGTAGTTGTTGCGCACGCTGTCCTTTTGACCCAGGAGCCCGAAGTAATCATTCACAATACCAACGGCGAACTGCCGCTGGTACTGGTCGAAGCTCCGGATGCTGTAAATCAGGCTGCGCTGCGCCTGCGTCAACGCCTCGACCGCATCGCTGTTCCGGCCAAAGCCACGCAGCAGCGGCTGCGCGATATCGACGGACATCACGCTCAAGGCCGCCGTGCCGGGGTCCCCCGTGTAGTAACGCATCAAATCGTTGATGAGTTTGACGCTCAGGCTCCCTCCGCTCTTGAACGCCTGACTGAACCCCACCTCCGGCTTCAGCGCATCCAAATCGACGTTCCCGTTGCCATCGCCGCTCGCCGAGGGGTTGACGCTCGCGAAGAAGTTGGGCGTGAACCGGTGGCGCTGGCCCGTCAACGCCAGTGCCCGCAGGTAAAGCTGCTCCTTCTGGTTCTGATACTCGCGGCTCCTGCGGACAGCCAGGTCCAGCGTATCCCGCAGGTTGATCACCCGCCGATTGGTGGCCATCCGATCCTCGATGATCTCCGCCGGCAGAACCGTCTTGGGATCCCGCGTCGAGTAGGGAGTGTCGATGGTGAAGGCGTTGGTTCGCTTGAAAATCCCCGCCTCGACCTGCTCGATGATCCGATAAACATCCTTGTCGGCCGATCGGCGGTAGTGCCTCGTGCTGCACCCGATCAAGACGGCCGCGATCGCCAGGAACGCAACATTCCGTCCCGCTGGCCCACACACCCGACGCAACGCACGCCCCGCAGCCATTAGCAATCCCCAGCGAGGTGCACCTCAGACCCAATCCCAGTCCTCATAGCGATGAAACGTCTCCGTGTCTTCCCCGAGGCGGAGCGAGCCGCCGTGCGGCGGCTCGCTCGTATCGCGATTTCGATTTCACCAGGCAGGTCACTTCTCCTCCGGAATGCGCATGCCGTAGAAGGAACGATAGACGAACACCAGGGCCACAGCGAACAGCACGACGGCGATGCCGGTCTTGAGTCCAGTCTGCTGGGCCTTCTGCATGGCCACCGCAATCTCGGTCGCCAGGAGGCCGAACAAGGTGGTGA
>DAOOQY010000100.1:0-9469 GCA_035389025.1 Verrucomicrobiota bacterium | reverse complement strand
ATCGCTGGGCGGAATGGAACGGCCGCTTTCGCGACGATGCGCGCCGGTTCGTGCAGCCTCCGTTGGTTCGGGTCACCTTTCCGGCGGCGACGGCGAAGCAGCGGCGCATCGAATACCGGCTCGAAGTGGTGGCGATTCACCCCAAGCTCGAGGGCATCGAGAAGAACCCGCTCTACGACGGCAGCGACGGTTTCCAGTTCTACGAAAACGGCGGCGCGACCGGCTGCTGGGCCTATTACACCGTGAAGGCGCTCCACCAGCTTGGCCGCGTGGAGGACGCGCGCCGCATCTTCCACCCCATGCTGTCCGGTTACGCCGCCGGCAAATTCCAGGGCTTCGATCCCAAGAGTGGCCGCTCCCTGGATTGGCGCGATTGGCAGGGCGGCGGCCACGGCTACGAAGGCCTGCTGGTGGACAACTACCACGCCTTGCTGGCGGTGCTTGAGGACGTGAAGGCGAAGAGACCATGAACACCTCCATGCTGTTCCTCACCGCCCTGCTGCGCCCCCTGGCAGGGGGTGGCGCCATGGGGCGGCTGGGATTGAGCCTCGAGCGCAATCAGGGAACGGAGACACTCGTGGATAACGTCGATGTTGCCGGGGCCGACCTGGTGAAGGCCGGGGCATCGGGTCATCGTCTGCTCGACGCCACGCCCAAGTTGCTGACGCCGCTGCACATCTCGGGCACACCGCGAATCACGCTCCGGATGGCATCGAGCAAACCGGCGGCAAATCTCGCGGTTTGGCTGGTGGTGCTGCCGTGGACGGATGGGCCGATCGGGCCGTCGAACATCATCACCCGCGCTTGGGCCGACCCGCAGAACCATGCCTCGCTGAGGCACGGCGGCGATTACCATTCAATGAAACGCGGCGAGCCGCCCATCCCGGGCACGTTCTATCGGCTCACGTTCGACCTGCAACCCGACGACCAGATAATTCCCGCCGGCAAACGGATCGGGCTGATGGTCTCTTCCAGTGACCGCGACTTCACGCTCTGGCCCAAACCGGGTACCGAGCTGACCTTGGACCTCGACGGGACCAGCCTGCGCCTGCCGGTGGTGGGAGGTCGGAGCCGGTTCGAGGAAGCCATCGGGGAGGGAGGATGAATGCCATGACCGGATCGAAATCTGCCGACGGCACGACTGCCCGGTCGTTCACCCGTCGGAATTCGGGAGCCATGGAGGACACACCGATGAAACACCGATCCGACCGGGCTTGAAATCCCCTCCTGAACCAGTCCTGGAGTCGCGGTGGGACCGAATTCGCCCGCACGCAGACAGGTCGGGCAGGGACCCCTCTTCGCTCACCATCGCGTGGATGTGCGAATGCCCAGCGGTTGCGTATCCGTCAGGCTGGTCGCCCGACGGTGCTATCCGACGCGGCACTGTTACGGCCAAGGCAGCAGGGCGCGGTAGAAACGCTGGGGATCGTCGGACGTCGGCGGGATGACGACCTGCCCGTCGCGCCAATTCGTGATCGTGGAGGTGGTCCAATCGACCACACTCAAACTGTCGCGGTACTGCAAGGTGTACCGGGTGTTGGGTTCCCCATAGACGACCAGGCGGAGCGGGCTGGTTGCCTGCGAG
The DNA here is from genome assembly GCA_035389025.1 of Verrucomicrobiota bacterium. Taxonomy (GTDB): domain Bacteria; phylum Verrucomicrobiota; class Verrucomicrobiia; order Limisphaerales; family J093; genus MWFF01. The sequence goes on along the minus strand of DAOOQY010000100.1, from coordinate 7,884 downwards.
TTTCCCAGAGCCGGCGGCGGCACCGAAGCCCACGCATCGCGCAGCAGGTTCAGCAGGCGCAGAGTGTGCCCGACTATCCGCGGGATTTCGGGCTGGCCGGTGGCCTGGAGATCGTGGAGGCGCTCATTCAAGCGATTGGCGAAAGCCAGCACCCGCGGCCCCGCGACCTCCTCGAAGATCATCGGGCGGGCGTCCGGTGTAGTGGCCAGCTTGTCGGCTTCGGCCGAGAACAAGTCACGGGCGACTGCCAGGTCCGCCAGCGGTTCCGCGCCGTAGAACATGCCATGCAACACATCGTCGCGTTCCATGGTGTAGGGCAGGCCGAGCTCCAGCACCGCCTGGAGCAACGCTTTGCTGCCGGCGAACTCGAGAGCTCCAGGATTCAGAGGGCCCGCCTCGCCCAGTTCCGACAGCAGTTCGGTGGTGGCCGCGTGCAGGTATTGCCGGGTGATTCGCGGGGAGAAATGAGCCAGAACAAACTCCAGACCGCCGCTTCCGCTGCCGCCAGACTGAGCGGTCAGGAACACATTGTGCCGCCCACCCGCCGCCAGGGCGACGACGTTACTCAGGCCGACCGGAAAATCAGTCTGGCCGGAGACGTTCTCGCCCCAAGCGACGACGCTGCCGTCGGTCTTGAGCGCGAGGCTGTGATTGCGGAACGCCGCGATGGCCACCACGCCGCTTTGGGCCTCGACCGGCACGTCGGTTTGGCCGTGAGCGTCCGCACCCCAGGCCGCCACTTCGCCGGTGCCGAGCAGGGCCAGGCTGTGCCAGTCCCCGGCGGCGATGGCGACCACATTCGCCAAGCCGAAGGGCACGCCGCCGGCGTTGGCGGCTCCCCAGGCCACCACGGTGCTGTCGCCCCTGAGGGCGAGGCTGTGTTGGGCGCCGGCCGCGATGGCGACGATGTTCGACACGGTGTCAGGGACCGTGCACTGGCCGGCGTTGTTACAGCCCCAGGCAACGACCATACCGTCGTTCCTGAGAGCCAGGCTGTGGGTTCCGCCGGCGGCGATGGTCTCCACGTGGTTGAGTGCGGGGCTTGGTACGTTGGTCTGCCCATATACGTTCCAGCCCCAAGCGACAACACCGCCGCTGGTCGTGAGCGCCAAGCCATGACGGTGGCCGGCGGCAATGTCCACCGCGCCGCTCAGTCCTGTGGGGACGGAGCACTGTCCGAAGTTGTTGACGCCCCAGGCCAGTACCGTCCCGTCCGCCCTCAGTCCCAGACTGTAATCAAGGCCCGCCGCGACCTTCGTGAGGTCAGTGGCCGTCCTGGGGTCAGCACTCGCGGTGAAGCTCGACTGGCTTTCGTAGCGGGTTAGGGATATCGGCACGTTGGTCTGGCCGGAATCGTTCAGGCCCCAGGCGACGACCGTGCCATCGGCCCGCAACGCGAGACTGTGGCCCACGCGGATAGGGGGCACATTGTATCCTCCCGCCGCAATCGCCACGACGTTGGTCGCGCTGGGCGGAACATTTGTTTCACCGTGGTGGTTCACACCCCAGGCGACGACCGTGCCATCGGCTCGCAGCGCGAGACTGTGGGCAAATCCCGAGGCGACCGCCACCACGTTGCTCAATTTGGGCGGAACGTTCGTCTGGCCGTCGGAGTTCCATCCCCAGGCGACGACCGTGCCGTCGGCCCGCAGCGCGAGACTGTGGTGGCCCTTGGCTGCGACGGCCGTAACGTTGGTCGCGCTGGTCGGGATGGTGGTCTGGCCGGAGCTGTTGGATCCCCAGGCCAGGACCGTGCCGTCAGCCCGCAATGCGAGATTGTGACCAACGCCCGCCGCAATGGCCACTACGTTGGTCGCTTCGTCGGGAATGCCGAGCAGTCCGGACGTGTTGCGTCCCCAGCCGATGACCCTGCCGTCGGCCCGCAGCGCCAGGCTGTGTTCAAGTCCATCGTCAATGGCCACTACGTTGGTCGCCCGGTCGGGAACGGCGTTCTGCCCATAGAAACCAGTTCCCCAGGCGACGACTCTGCCGTCGGCCCGCAGCGCCAGGCTGTGGTCGTAGCCCACCGCAACGGCCACGACGTTGCTCCCGGCCCAGGCCCCCTCGGCTATGCCATTGTCATCTGCTCCCCAGCCGACGACCGTGCCGTCGGCCCGCAGCGCGAGACTGCGCCAACCGCTGGCCGACAGCGCCGCAGCGCCGCCTGGCGGACTGCCTGGAGGCGTGCTTTGCGAGTCGCTGTTGTCTCCCCAACCGACGACCGTGCCGTCGTACTTGGTCGCCAGGTTGTGTGAATCGCCAGCCGCAATGGTTGCCATTTTGGGCAAACCGGTCGGAGTGTTGGTCTGGCCATTGCCGTTGTATCCCCAGGCGAGGATGGCGCCATCTTGGCGTTTGGCGAGGCAGTGCCAGCCGCCGGCGGCGATGGCCGCGATGTTCGTGGCTTCAGTCGGAACGTTGGTGATGCCCACATCGACACCGTTGAATCGGTTGTTGCCCCAGGCGATGAGCCGGTGGCCATCGCGATGGAACTGGACCGCAAGGTTGTGGCCATGCCCTGCGGCGACATCGATGATGTTGGTTGCGTTCAACGGAATGTCGAGTTGGCCTTCGTTGTTCAGTCCCCATGCCAGGAGCGTCCCGTCCTGCCTGACGGCCACGCTGTGATAACCCCCGGCGGCAATTCTCAGGATTTTCGTCGCATCTTCCGGCACGGTGGCTTGCGTGAAGTGCGGAAAGCCTGATGTCCCCGGCCGGCCGGCGCCCCAGCCAACGATGCTCCCGTCAGCGCGCAAGGCGAGGCTGTGGTAATGGCCGGCGGCGATGGCGATCACGTTGGTCGCACTCGAGGGAATTACGGTCTGGTCGAAGTTGAGGTCTCCCGACATTCCCGGCCCTCCTGCGCCCCAGCCGATGACAGTGCCGTCGGCCTTGAGCGCCAGACTATGAAACGAGCCCGCCGCGATGGCGATCACGTTGGTCGCACTGGACGGTATGTCGATCTGGCCGGAGCCGTTGCTTCCCCAACCGATGACGGTGCCGTCGGCCCGCAGTCCCAGACTGTGCATGCCGCCAGCGACAACTCTCGTCACGTCCTGGGCGTAGAGAGGCACGGGCGTCACCGCCGTGGCGGAGGTGGTGACCAGAGGCGCATGAGCGGCCCAGCGGCGCCAGGTGTCCACCGCAAACTGATCCAGGTGCAGGTTGGCGTAATCCTGCTCGGTCGCATGCATCTGGGTGACGAAGGCGTTCAATCTGCCGGCGTAGTTGGTCAGCAGCGCATCGTACAGGGCCCAGTTGATGTTGGTGCCTTTCAAGGTCAGGCTCCGGAGGAAGGATGCAAGACCCTGACCTCGCGCCGTGATCAGGTCGAGCCGATAGACCGGGTCCACCTCCTGACGATAGTACTTGGGATTCTCCTGGGCCAGTTGCAGATAGGCATGCGCGCCCACAAACCAATCGCGCGGATTGGCCAGTTGACCGAGCGAGCCCTCAGTTTCCTGGCCCAGCTCATCGTTGAGGTATTCCTTCACGTAGCCGAGGTTCTGATCGAGCCGGTTGGTGAGGCCGTTGCCGGATTCGGTGAGCTCCCAATAGAGCCCCGAAGGCGTGTAGTCGCGGCCCGAGTAAGGGGAACCAAGGCCGTCCACCGAATTGTCCTGGGCCTGCGTAAAGTAGATGGGTTCGGCATTGCGGGTGTAGTCCGCGGCACTCATGGTCTGCCCCAGGTGTGTTTGCTCGTAGTTAAGCCAGGTATTGAACGCCAGGTTGAGGTTGCGGGTGTAAAGCTGCTTGACGTAGTCGCCCAGATGCCGTTCGAGCCGGTGGAGATCGGTTTGAGCGTCCACCAAGCCCTGCCGAACCTGATCCACGTCATGGCCGACTTCGCCGATCAGGTTGATGCTGTAGGAGACACGATCCAAGACCTGGTCGAGCGACCGGTCCACCAGGTCGAAACGATAGTTCATGTTGTCGGACAGGTCCTGGATCATGTCTTTCACCTGGCCGATCTCCTGCAGGACCACGTCGTTCGGGTCCTGGAACACGCCGGCGAGGTCCAGGCAAGTGCCGACGATTTGCAGTCCTCCGGCGACGAAGTTCCCGCAGGCCGCCGCCTTCATGAGTTTGCCCGATTCCTTGAGCGCCTTCAAACCGTCAGCGATGCCTTTCACTCCCCGCCCCAAGCCACCCATGGTCTGGCCCACCACTGGCAGCACGGAAGCGGTCATCCGGCTTACCTGGTTCACCGCCGCGCTGGCCGCGGCAAGCCGCTGCGGTTGGCCCCGCCTGGCCGCATTCTCGAGGTCCTGGTTCGCCTGAACGAGGTTCGTGTTGGCCAGGTAGGACGGCAGATCGGTTTGGCTTTCGAGGATGGTTAAGCCCGTCGCGAGGTTGGTGTTGATGATCTCGCGCATGGTGCCCATCTCCTGTGAAAAAAGGCTCTTCAACTCGTTCGTGGAGAGAGTGACGCTGCCGTCGCCGCTCCGACCGCTGCGGTCGAGCATCATCTGCATGGTCGGGGTGTTGCTGAGAACCGAATTGACGGTGAGAATCTGGAGCGGCGTGAAAGTCCGAAGCACACCGACCTCCGGGCCGAACAGCGAATCCAGCGCCAGGCCGAACGTCGGGTTCGCGGAGCCGCGTTGGGTGCACAGGTCCACGAGTTCCTCTCGCTGGGAGATCGTTGTCTCGGCCGTGAGCAGGCTTTGGTTGCCGCCGTGGATCAGTTGGGCCGCCGACGCCCTCGCGTAATCATCCGGCTTGAGCATGAAGTAACTCAGCAGGGCCAGGTTCGCCTGAACCAAATTGGTGCGCGCCGGCACTTCGAGCAGGGAGTCCAGGTACGCCGCGAGGACCTCGTCGCGAAAACCGTTGGTGCGGACGTAGGCGGGCGCGTTGGTGCGGTAGCGGGCGGTGGTTTCACGCAGCAGGGCGGCCAGGTCGGTCGGGTTGGCGTCCGGATTGCGCCGGTGCAGTTCGAGCAACACCTGTAGGCTGGCGTCCAATTCGGGCTTCTCGTCCAATTGCGTCAACAGATGGGCGGAGTACACCTGCCGCTGAAACTCCGCCGCTCTCAGGGTGACCGCGTCACCCTGAGCCAGCGCGCCCGGGACGACGCCGAACAGGGCGAAGCCGGCCACAAGGGCCAAGGCCAGCGGGTTGAACCGACCGGAATTCGCGCTCGTGCGTCTGCTTAAACTGAGCGCAGCGCGGATGAGGGAGAACTGGGTTGAGAGGTGACCATGCATATTGGTTGCGCGGTGACTGGGTACAAGCCGAAGGTGCGGCCGCGTCGTCCGGTTTGTCAACGGTTTCCGCGACAAGCAGGGGCACGAAGTGGACTTTTGATGCGACCCCATTGCCATGTTCCCATTCGCCGCTATGAGGACTGGGATTGCGTCTGAGGCGCGCCTCGCTAAGTTGCACTCATGAACGACGCGGAAAAGAGAGCCCTCCTCGGCATCTCGCTCATCGCCGCCTTCGCCGACGGCGATCAGTCGGACGCTGAACGCCAGCGCATCGAGCGGACCGGCGACGGCCTGGCCATGGGTCCCTTCGATGTTCCCGAGCTTTACGACCACGCAGCGTCGGGGGTTCTTTCAGTGAGCGCGCTGACGCCGTCGTTGAACCACCCTGAATTGCGCCTGCTGGCATACGAAATGGCGCTGGGCATCTGTGAAGCCGACGACGCGGTGAACGGCTCCGAGCGCGCGTTCCTCGACGAACTCCAAGGGGCCTTGGGCCTCGAGAGCGCGTCGATTGAATCCGCTCGAGCCGCCACCCGACAACTGCAGGAGCAGGTGCTCGCTCCACCAGGGCCGCCCCCGGCCTCCCCCGAGATCGACCTCCCGCCCCTGGCCGGCCCCCAGCGGATCATCCTCGAACACGCCATTCTGTGTGGCGCTCTCGAGCGAATGCCGGAGACCCTGGCCACAATGGCCGTGCTGCCGACCCAGATGAAAATGATCCAGCAGATCGCTCAAATTCACGGGGTCGACGCCGGTCGCGCCCGGATTCGCGACCTGATCGCGTCGGCTGGCGTCGGGACGACCTCCCAGGTCCTCCGAGGCTACGCCACCAGACTGGCGCAAGGATGGCTCGGCAAATGCCTCGGCGGAGACCGCCTCTCCAACCGGGACGAGGACCCCTCCGCGAGGACTGCGTTTGCCACCACGCACGCGCTCGGCCAGGTGGCTGACCGCCACTACGGAGGCGGTCAGAACCTCACCCCCGACCAAATCCGCGCCGCCTTCGAGGGGTTGATGACCGAAGCGCTCGCCATGCAGGCGAGATACACCCCGGAAATCGAAGCCTGCGGCCGTCATCTCCGGGTCCAGAACCTCCTGCCGCAGTAGAGCCACGCCTGACCGCCCAACCCCGGGCTTCAGTGAGGTCAGGAGGATGTCTTCCGACCTCGCATCAACTTCGCCACCGGCACACTCCCTATGCCTCAGGCGAGAGAGCGACGGCTTTTGGAGGTCGACGTTCCGCGCGCCAGCGTTTGGAGTGCCGGCGATTCATCGCCGCTCTGTCAGCGCTTACGCCGTGGGGTGCACAGACCCTTAAGCCGCAGAGCGCGAATTCGTGATCGGCCTGCATTGGGCGGAAACGCGGGTCTTTCCTTCCCGGCTTTCCGGGGCCGGAGCCGGTTGCACGCGGTCGGTTGACCCCTACTCCGCCAGCCGGACAATGCGAAAGTCGTCGAGTCGAATCCAATGCTCTGCGTCGGCGGGCCCGTGATAGCACTGCAGGCTGACCTCGTCGTTCACAGGCGCGGGCAGTTCGCCCGTCGCCGCGGTCTGGTAGTCGCCTTTGCCGTCGGGACGGTACTGCGCGGTCCAGGCATTGCCGGACACAACGAGCCGAAGCTGGACCGTGTCGTTGGTCATCGGCTTGCGTCCGGGGATGATCATAAGCTGTCCGTCCACCAGTTCCTTCACCAGTTTGAAGACGGGTTTGCCGTCGGTGTACCAGGTGATCCCGGCTTGTTCGAACTGCTGCTTGGGCCGCTTGAGGCTGGTGACCGTCACCTCGATGGCGTGGCGCCCCTGACGGCGGTCGGGCGCTGGGCGCACCAGCGCGTTGCGCACCGTGTGGGCATCGCCCGGGCGGACATGAATCTCGAGGGCCCCTTCACGCAGCCGCCAGTCCGACGCGTCCTCGCGCAGCCACCGCCAGCCATCCGCAAGCCGGGCCTCGAACCGGTCCTGAAAGACCACCGTCTCGCCGGCGAACGCCGTCAACAGAGCCGTGCCGAGCACCAAGAGGGGGATTCCTGCCGGAGTTCTCATAAAGCGGTGTCAGGGTTTTCCCTCGCGGACCGGTTGTCAATCTCGCAAGCCGCCTTTTCAACACGCCTTCCGTCTTCGCGCCCTTCGCGCCTTTGCTGGTGATTGCAGTCGTTCCAATTCAACTTCGAATGAATTGTCAACTATCTAGATGCGACCCCATTGGCTTTCACGATGACGGTTGCGCGTCCGTCCGTCAACTGGGCGACGCCATGGGTGATCGGCGGCACGCTATCGTGTCTCGGCGAATATTTTCGCTTCCTGCTCGGTGATGCGGCCGTCGCCATTTGTGTCGCACTCCCGGACGGCGGTATTGAACGCCCCATTCTCGCCGCGCACGACGCGTTCCTTATGGTTGAACACGATCGGGATGGAGACTCGGGTGGTGCTTTCGGATTGGCCGCGATGGGCGGGGGTTTTGCTGAGCGCTTCATAGAAGATGCGCCCGGCGGCCTCGTTCTCGAACTCGACCTTCGCGCGGGGTTCGTCGCGATAGACGGTTTGCTCATGCGAGATGCAGCCCGCCAGCACGAGGGCGAGCAGGCCGGCAACAGCGAGTTGCGTAATGCGGTGATGATTCATAGAGGTCTGAGCAAACGATCAAGGCAAAATCGGGTTCTTCACAACCGCCGTG
>DAOOQY010000099.1:0-9479 GCA_035389025.1 Verrucomicrobiota bacterium | reverse complement strand
CCGCCCGTGCTCCTGAGCCAGCGTCAACGCCAGGGCCAGGGCGTCGGCCGCATCGGGTGGCGGCAGTTCGGTCAGATGGAGCAGGCGCTGCACCATCTTGGCAACGGCCGGCTTGCCGGCGGCGCCGTACCCGACAATCGCCTGCTTCACCTTGCGCGGCGCAATCTCGTAGATGTCGAGCCCGCCCTCGGCCGCGGCCAGAAGGCTCGCCCCTCGCGCCTCGCCCATGAGCAGCGCGGTCTGGAGGTTCTGGGCGAAAAACAAGCCCTCGATCGCACACGCACCCGGCTGATGCCGCGCGATCACCTCGCGCAAAACCATCGCAATCCGCGCCAGACAACGCGAGCGCTGCCACGCGGCCGGGCATCGGATCACTCCCAGCGCAAGCGCTTCCGGTCCCGGACGCGCCGTGCGAATCACTCCGTACCCGGTCCCGCGCAGAGAAGGATCGATCCCCAGGATGACCGGGGGCGGATTCGGGCGAGTCGAGGGTGTCGGCGCGGGCATTTGCTCAGCCGCGCGACGGCCGGTCGCCAACCGGTCCTGCATTTGTTCGAATTGCCGTTTGCTGACGCCCACGGCGCGAGCCTGCCAGAATGGCGGGGTTGCTGTCGAGGTCCGGCGTCTGGAATCCATGCCGCTTCGCGGCCAGTTGAAACCCAACCGCACCTCGCATCTGGAAGGCGCACGCCCCCAGGGGGGCAACATTGTCTTTCTGGACGGCCACACCGAATGGCGCAAATTCCCCACGATGGTCGTTCGCACCACCGTCGAGCCGGAGTTCTGGTGGCGAGGAGTTCCCGCGATTCCGGGCGCGGCTCCGAACGGCGCCGGGCGATCGCGCCGAAAACGCTTGTCCAATGTTGCCGCGCCTGCGTGGATAGGCGGGATTGAAGGCGCTCGAAACGCGAACCGTACTGACTGCATGGCCGACAGACTGACCCCCAACGAGCGCATGCGCCGGGCGCTGGAACGTCAACCGGTGGACCGTCTGCCGGTGCAAACCAACTACACCGCCGCGATGGGGGCCAAGCTCGCCGCTTGCTTCCAGTGCGCCTCGAGCGCACTGCCCGCCCGACTGGACAATCATCTGCTCCGCCTGGATGTTACGCACGCTCCGCGCCTCAGCCCCGATGGCCGGGTGTGGTTCGATTGGTGGGGCGCGGGTTGGGGCACCGAAACGGAGGGTTACTGGCACGCGCATGCGCCGCTGGCGGACGCCACTGACCTGGCGGCCTATCCGTGGCCCAACCCGCATGCGCCGGATTTGCTGGCGGACGCCGAACGGGCCATCGCCGCGGATCAGGGGGAGCACTTCGTGGCGCCGAATTTCGGCTTCGCACTGTTCGAGCGGGCGTGGTCGCTGAGGGGATTCGATCTCCTGCTGATGGGCATGGTGGACCGGCCCGCTTGGGTGGAAGACCTGTTGGACCGGATCACGGAAATCCAAATCTCGCTGGCCCGCCGGTTTGTGGCCCTGGGACGCAACGAACATGGGGAGGCGCCACCTTCAACGCAGCTCGGAAACTTGACTTGGCCGCAACACATTTCGCCGGTCGAGGATTCTCGAGGCGCTGTGGACGGCGGCTATTTTGGCGATGACTACGGGGCGCAACGCGGACTGCTGTTCTCGCCCAAGCTCTGGCGGGCGATGATCAAACCGCGGCTGGCGCGCATGTTCGCCGTGTTTCGCGAGGCGGGCTTGCCGGTCATGCTTCATTCCGATGGCGACATTTGGCCGATCCTGCCCGACCTCGTGGACATCGGTTTGACCTGCCTGAATCCCGTTCAGCCCGAGGTGCTCGAGCACACGCGGCTCTGTCGCGAATTCGGCCAGCATCTGAGTTTCTACGGCGGCATCTCGACTCAGGAAGTGCTGCCCAAGGCGACACCCGCCGAGGTTCGCGCCGCCACACGCGCGTGCATCCGGCATCTGGCGCCGGACCGGACGGGCCTGATCCTCGGCCCGTCACACCGGATGCAGTCGGACATTCCCATGGAAAACGTCGTGGCGATGCTCGAAGCGTTTCCAGCAAACTCAGCCCGCTCATGAAAAGAGGATTGTTCCCGAGGTGGCTGCCCCCTGTTCACGTCCTGGCCGCTTCATGGCCCTTTTGCGGGGCTGCGGATGCGGCAACCCCGTTCTCCCTTGTCCAAGAATCCAAGCCCCACATGAAACCTATCCTGACTTGTTCCGTTCTGCTCGCAGCCAGTCTGGCCTTTGCCGCCGACCCAGACGCTCCCGACAGTGCGCCTCAAGGCGCGAACCTCGCCCTCGTCGCCACCGCCACCACTTCCTTCGTCTCGGGCCACGAGACGATCGCGGCGCTGAACGACGGCTTCACCCCGACGAACTCGAACGACAAGCGCAACGGCGCCTATGGCAACTGGCCCCGACGCGGCACGCAGTGGGTGCAATACGACTGGGCGCTGCCCATCTCCACCGCTCGGTTGGACGTCTATTGGTTCGACGACCATGGCGGCGTGCGCCTTCCCAAGGCCTGCCGGCTGAAGTATTGGGACGGGAGCGCGTTCGTGGATTTGCCGGGCGGCGGCGGCCTCGGACTCGATGAGAATCGTTTCAACACCGCCACCTTCCCGGAAATCACCACCGCCAGGCTGCGTTTGGAGTTCGACGGGAACGGCGACAGCTCGACCGGCATCCTCGAATGGCGCGTCCATGACTCCGGCAAGTCCCCGAACTTCCCGCCCACCGTCAGCGCCGGCGTGGATCGCGCCGTCGTGCAGCCGGGCGAAACCTGGTTGAACGGCAGCGTGAAGGACGACGGCAAGCCCAAGCCCGCGCCGACGGTGAAGTGGAGCATGGCTTCCGGACCGGGCAAGGTCACTTTCGCCAATGCCAGCGCGCCTGAGACCACAGCGGGCTTCTCGGCGGCGGGCGATTACGTCTTGAAGCTCACCGCGGACGACGGCCAGTCAGGTGCGTCCTGCGAAGTGCATGTCACCGCCGTGGCCAGGCCGCCGATGCCGCCGTTGAGCCCGGTCTGGACGACGCCGTACCGGGCGAGCAGCCCGTTCTGGCGTCCGCGCCTGAAGAACCTGATCGTGACCTGGATCCCGCATTGCGTGCGACAGTGCGAGGATTCCGAGGTGAAGGAAGGCGGCATCGGGAATTTTGTCCAGGCTGCCAGGAAGCTCGCCGGACAGCCGGGCGCGAAACACACCGGCGCCGTGTTCGCCAACACCTGGGTTTACAACACGCTCGAGAGCATGTGCATCGCGCAGATGCTCGATCCGCAGGGCGATGCCGAGATTGCCGCCGCCCAGTCCAGCCAGCGCCGGACCATCGAGGATTGGGTGGCCAAGATACTCTCGGCGCAGGAACCGGACGGCTATATCCTCACACAATACACGATCGAGGGCCAACGCCGCTGGTCGAACAAACACGACCACGAGGACTTCCAGGCCGGGCATTTCATCGAGGCCGCCATCGCGCACCACGTCATGTCCGGCGGCAAGGACCCGCGGATGTTCGACGCCGCGAAGCGCCTCGCCGATTGCTGGGTGCGCAACATCGGTCCTGCGCCCAAGCGCGCCTGGTATCCCGGCCACCAGGAAATGGAAATGGCGCTTGTGAAGCTGGCCCGTTACGTCGAGCAGACCGACGGCCCCGGCTCCGGCACGGCCTACATCGACCTGGCGAAGTTCCTCCTCGATTCGCGCAAAGATGGCGACGAATACGACCAAAGCCACGCGCCCGTCACCCGCCAATACGAAGCCGTCGGGCATGCCGTCCGCGCGCTTTACTCGTACGCCGGCATGGCGGATGTCGCGATGGAGACCGGCGACACCGATTACCAAAGCGCCGTGCAGTCGCTCTGCAACAGCGTCGTGAATAGGAAGTACTATGTCACCGGCGGCATCGGCAGCGGCGAAACGTCCGAGGGCTTCGGCAAAGAGTTTTCGCTGCCGAACAACTCCTATTGCGAGTCGTGCGCGAACTGCGGCCAGTTGCACTTCCAGAACAGGCTCCAGATGACCTGGCGCGACGGCCGGCACATGGACCTGGCCGAGGAGACGCTCTTCAACGCCATACTCGGCGGTGTGGACCTCGACGCGCAGAACTACACGTACACCAACCCGCTCGACTCGAGCGCCCAGCGCTACAAATGGCACGTCTGCCCGTGTTGCGTCGGCATCATCCCGCGCACGCTGCTGAGCCTGCCGACCTGGACTTACACCAAGGGCAAGGACGCGATCTATGTGAACCAATTTGCCGGCAGCACCGTGACCGTGGAGAACGTCGCCGGCACGTCGGTGCAGCTCACGCAGACCACCGATTACCCCTGGAACGGCAAGATCGAGTTGGAAGTGAATCCCGCCACATCGAAGACTTTCACCCTGAACATCCGCGTGCCGAACCGCCAGACCAGCCTGCTCTACACCAATACGCCCAGCGTCGAGGGACTGCTCTCGGTCGCGGTCAACGGGAAGTCCGTGAAGCCGAAGATCGAGCGCGGCTATGCCATCCTCGACCGCACCTGGAAAGCCGGCGACACGGTCGAGTGGGAAGTGCCACTGGCGGTCCAGCGCGTCGTGGCCGACCACCGGATCGTGGCCAATCGTGGCCGCGTCGCCCTCCGCTACGGCCCCCTGATCTACAACATCGAAAGCGTGGACCAGGACGTGAATGCCGTGCTGCCCTCGTCCGTGCCACTCGCCGCCGAGTGGATGCCGGACTTGCTTGGCGGCGTGCTTGTGATCAAAGGCCAGTTTGCCGACGGCAAACCGCTGTTGGCCATTCCCAACTACGCCCGGCTCAATCGCGGCGGACGATCCGTTGTCTGGATCAAGGACCGATGAGATTCGGCATCCGCTCCGCCAGCACCGCGTTCTATGCGTTGGCTCGCACAAGCCACGCCGCCACAATCCCTCCTCTCCACTGGACGCGCGGACTGTTTGGCTGCCGGGCATTGGGCGCGGAACAACGACCATGACGATTCCTCCCGATCGCAGCGGCGAGATCACCCGTTGCTTCCAACATCGTTTTGCCGCGTCTCCCACCCACTGGTGCCGCGCGCCCGGGCGCGTGGACCTGATGGGCAGCCACACGGATTACAACCTCGATCCCGTGACGAAGGCGCTGCTCTGCCAGCGGGCGGAGGACCATTTCGTGGGCGTCAACTGCGGCATCCTCGATCAGTACACCTCCTGCGCGGGCCAGGAAGGCTGCGCCCTGTTGCTCGATTGCCGGGACTTGTCAAGCCGGCCCGTCAGGCTCGTCGAGGGTATTCAGGTCGTGATCTGCGACACGAAATCGAAACGCCAACTGGCGAATTCCGAGTATGGCCTGCGCCGCGCCCAGTGCGAGGACGGCGCGCGTCGGCTCGGCCTGCGCGCGCTGCGGGAGATTTCAGTAGAGGAGTTGCACCGGCGCGAACAGGAGTTGCCGGCCGAGGTCGCCAAGCGCTGCCGCTTCATCGTCGAGGAAGATCAGCGTGTGCTCGGACTGGCGGCCGCGTTGCCGGCGTTCGACCGCGCGGCCATCCGCGAACTCACGGCCGCTTCGTTTCGGGGCGCGTGCGAGTTGTACGAAATCGGAGCGCCGGCCATGCACGTCATGATGCAAGCGATGCTCGCCGCTCCCGGAGTCATCGGCGTGCGACAGGCCGGAGCGGGTTTCGGCGGCTGCATGGTCGCGTATGTCGAGAAAGGCAGCGCGGATGCTTTCGCGGCCTTTGTGGGCAAGAGCTACTTCGCCGCCACGGACACCCACCCGGAAGTCGACCTGGTCAAGGCGGCAGCGGGCGCGGGAGTGATGGCACAACCATGAAATGTCAAAATCATGCCCAGATCTCTATGATCCTGCCTCTTCACCGTCTTGCGAGTGCGCTGTTGCTGTCTCTTGCCGTTTCAGCATTCGCCTCCGATCACTTGCGCCCGCCGGCCGTGCCGATCGTGACCCACGATCCGTACTTCAGCATCTGGTCCCCGGCGGACACGCTGACCGACGCGGACACGATCCACTGGACCGGCAAGCCGCATCGGCTCACGAGCTTGGTGCGGATTGATGGGAAAGCGTTTCGGCTGATGGGCACGAGTCTGGCCCACGTGCCCCCGCTGCCCCAGACCTGGCAGCGGGTCAGCCCAACACAAACACATTACGGATTTGCCGGGGAGGGAGTCGTCGTCGCGCTTGATTTCATGACACCAGCCCTGCCGGAGGATACGGACTTGCTCGCGCGACCGGTTGGCTACGTGACTTGGAGCCTCGAATCGACTGATGGCAAGCCCCACGCAGTCCAACTGTACTTCGATGCCGCAGCCGAGATTGTTGTCAACGAGCCTCGGCAAGAAGTCGTTTGGGCGCGGGAAGACATCGGCGATCTGGTCGCCGTCAAGGTGAGGTCCAGTGATCAACCGATTCTTGAGAAAAAGGGAGACGATCTTCGCATCGACTGGGGCTCTCTCTATGTCGCGGCTGAGAGGACCAGTGCGGAATCCGTTGTTGCCTCGCTCCAGAGTTGCCGAGAGACCTTCGTTTCCGGCGGCTCGCTGCCCGGAGCAATGGACCGGCGGATGCCCCGCGCTGCCAGCGACGACACACCAGTGGCCGCGTTTGCCTTCGATCTGGGCAAGACCTCCGAGCACCGCACACGCTACCTCATGCTGGCCTACGACGACGAGTTTTCGATCCGGTATTTCCGGCAGAACCTCCGCCCTTATTGGCGGCGCAACGGTTGGCAGGCCGTCGATTTGCTCAAGGCCTCTGCCGCCGACTACCAGTCGCTGCTCAAACGCACGACTGGGTTCGACAGGGAGTTATGCGAGGCTCCTCGCAGCGACTTGATGAACGCAGGCGGCGTGAAGTACGCCCAACTGTGCGCGCTCGCCTATCGCCAGACGCTCGCCGGCAACAAACTCTGCGCCGATGCCAACGGCCAGCCGCTCATGTTCCCCAAGGAGAATTTCTCGAACGGCTGCATCGGCACGGTCGACCTCCTCTTTCCCCAGGCGCCGTTCTTCCTCGTCTTCAGCCCCGCGCTCACCAAGGCAATGCTGGTGCCGATCCTCGATTATGCCGCGTCGCCGCGCTGGCCCTATCCTTACGCGCCGCATGATCTCGGCACGTACCCGCACGCGACCGGCCAAGTCTATGGCATGGGTGGCAAGGACGGCGACCGCATGCCGGTCGAGGAAAGCGGAAACATGCTTATCATGCTCGCCGCGCTGGCCAGGCACGAAGGCAGCGCCGACCTCGCCAGACCGTACTGGCCCATGCTGACCCGGTGGGCGGATTACCTGATCAGGGAAGGGCTCGATCCGGCAAACCAGCTTTGCTCCGCCGACATGTTCGGACATTTACCGCGCAACGCGAACCTCGCCCTCAAGGCCGTCATCGGCATCGGCGCCTTCGCGCAACTCTGCGAATTGGCGGGCAAGCCCGACGACGCAAAGAAGTATCGCGCCATCGCTCAGGACTACGCCGCCAGGTGGCAGGACCTCGCCAAGGGTGACGGACGGACGATCCTCGCCTACGGCCAGCCCGACACCTGGGCGATGAAACACAACCTGATCTGGGACCGCGTGCTGGGGCTGAATCTCTTCCCGCAGTCCATCGGCGACGCCGAGATCGCCTGGTATCTCGAGGTGCAGAAGACATACGGCCTGCCCGTCGACAACCGCACTGACACCTGCCTCATCGACTGGGCGCTCTGGAGCATCGCCCTGGCGCGCCGCGCCGCAGACTTCCAGGCGTTGCTCGAGCCCATCTGGCGATACGCCAACGAGACGCCTGCACGCGTGCCGCTGTCGGATTGGTTCGTCACCTCGGACGCAAACAGGCGAGGTTTCCAGGCGCGTCCGGTGGTCGGTGGCATCTTCATCAAGATGCTCGCCGATTCCGCGATGTGGCAGAAGTGGGCGAAGCGCGGGGCCAACACCAGCAGTCCGTGGGCCCCGATTCCGGTTGGCGGCGAGGCGAAGGAAGTCGTGCCGACCGCCCGGACCGCGCAAGTGAATTGGCGCTATACGCTCGAGGAACCGCCCGCCGATTGGACAAAACCCGGTTTCGACGACTCCGCCTGGAAGGAAGGCCCGGGCGGGTTCGGCACCCAGGGCACGCCCGGCGCCATCATCGGCACCGAATGGAACACGAAAGCGATCTGGCTGCGCCGCGAGTTCACCCTGCCCGACCGTCCTCTGAAGCACCCGCGTCTGCTCATCCTCTACGACGAGGACCCTGCGGTTTATCTGAATGGCGTGCTCGCCGCGAAACTCGCCGGTTGGACCGGCGACTACGAGGAGGCGGACATTGCGCCCCCCGCGCTCGCCCGGCTCAAGCCCGGCAAGAACCTCATGGCCGTTCGCGCCAGCCAAACCTGGGGCGGGCAGAGCATCGATGTGGGACTGGCCGAGGATGACACGCCGCCGACCGGCCTCGACTTCCACGGGGATTCGCGCCATCCTCCCCGCAACCGATCATGAAGGGCCGTCCGAAAGTGGGAGCCGTGGGCGAACAGAAGTTCGTCGTGGAAGCCAAGCATGCCATCGATTTCGCCGACGGCGGAATGCCGCCTGTGCTGTGCACGCCCTGGCTGATTTGGTTCCTGGAACACGCCGCGCGCGAGGCCGTCCTCCCCTGCCTCGAGGTCGGCGAGAGCACCGTCGGTCTCGAGATCGAGGTGCGTCATGTCGCGCCTACACCCCTGGGCCACATCGTCACCTGTGCGGCTCGCGTGATCCATGTGGATGGGGCGCGCATCACCTTCCAGGTCGAGGCTCATGACCAGACGGAACTCATCGCCCGGGGGGTGCACCGGCTCCAGGTGATCCGCGTGGCCGGCTTCGCCAAGCGAGTTCAGCAGAAGGCCGCTCCCCGGTGATGCGACCACACGGTTGCACCAGATCGAAGTCGCCGCTGGCCAGCATGGGCCAGTAGGGGAGGCGGGTATTCTGGAACCAGTAGCATCCACCCCACTGACGGTAGTCGGGTTCGAACTGGCCCGGCACCTCGACGGTGAAGAGCGAGCCGTTGAACTTGATCGGCAACGCGCCGTGTCCGGCACAGGCCTGGAGGAAGCGCTGAAGGGTGTAGCCGCGCGTCACGATCTCGTGCTCCGGCGCCGTCGGCGGCTGGGTCTGCCCCGAGGCGACCATCTGGCCATCGAGATAGAGTTTCTTCTCGCCAGTGCGCGCATCAAAGACACCGGCCACGTGCGACCAGCGGTTGGTGGGCAGCTTGGCGTCGGCCGGCCAACTCGACATGGACGACCGGGCGATGGGCATCGACCCACACGCGGACACCGACCGGCGCATCCGCTTCGCCGGCGCGGATGGCGATCTCGCCGGCGCGCAGCTTGAGTTCCTGATGGAAGGGCGCGCCCTGGCGGAAGGGATTCGGTTCGAGATGGACGCGGACCCGGCCCAGCTTGAGCAGTTCGTCCTTGTGATCGCGGGCATCGGACTTGCTGATGTAGAAAAGCAGGTCGCCGTCCGCCTCGACCCAGAGGTTGAGC
>DAOOQY010000098.1:0-9487 GCA_035389025.1 Verrucomicrobiota bacterium | reverse complement strand
CGTCAGAATGCCCGTGTAGCTGACGATCGACCCAAGCTCCAGGACCCGCTGCAGCGCGGCGACATCCCCGGAAAAGCAATGAAACTGCCCTCGCACGCGCCCCGCGAACGGCCGCACAGCCTCGATCGCGTCCTCGAACGACTTGCGCTCATGGACGACGCAATTGAGCCCCATCTCGGCTGCCAGCTCGAGGTGCTGGCGAAACAGTTCCTTCTGTTTCGTTTTGTGCCGCAAATCATCCGCCACCGTCCCCCCTCGCTTGGATGGGAGATGGAAGTAGTCGAGCCCCGTCTCGCCTATGGCCACGACCTTCGGGTGCCGGGCCAGGTCTCTCAGGTCCCCTCGCACGTCCTCCGGCGCGTCCTCGGCGTGGGTTGGGTGCCAGCCGACGGCTGCGTACACCATTGGGTGATCACTGGCGAGTTGCACTGCCCGTTGGCTGGACTGCAGATCAATGCCCACAGTAATGATGCGCGCGATGCCGGCCGCGGCGGCTCGAGCCAGAAGGTCCTCGAGATCCCGGGCAAACTCGCGGGAACTCAAGTGCGCGTGTGTGTCGTAGAAAACGTTCATGTGTCGACTCGGCGAAAGGCGAACCCGGTCCGTCTCGCGCGCCCTCTGCCGGCGCTGCGTCGAGTCCGCTGTTCCACCCTAGGGAATCCGCGAACTGATTTCAAGCCGGAGGGAAGCGTGGCCGTGCGGTTGGCGCGATAGCGCATTGACGAACACGACGGCATCCTGCGTCAGTGCCGGTGGACTCCTCATGACAGATCGATCGGACGCAACTCTCTGGAAGCCACGACCCGCACCGGCTCGGGTTCGGCCGGTCTTCCGGCTTGCCGCGCAGTGGATGTCGGTTAACCCTCGATCGATGAACACAACTCGATGTGGCATTCTGCTCGTTGCGGCTGGGCTCGGGCTGCTCGCTGCCAGATGCGGCCTGGCGGTCGACGCCACCGCCGCCTGGCTGGCTGAGCACTACACGAAGCACGAGCATCTGATTCCGATGCGCGACGGCGTTCGTCTTTTCACGCGTGTCTACCTGCCCAAGGACGGTTCAGAGCGCTGGCCCATCGTGCTCACCCGCACACCGTACGGACTCAAACCCTACGGCGCTGACAACTACACTGAGCCCGTCGGCTCGATCGAGACCTTGGCAAGACACTCCTTCATACTCGTCACACAGGACGTTCGTGGCCGGTTTGCCTCCGAGGGGGAGTACGTCCACGTGCGGCCTTTCAATGCGGCCAAGGCCGGAACAGACATCGATGAAAGCTCTGACACATGGGACACGATCGACTGGCTGGTGAACCATGTGCCCGGCCACAATGGCAACGTCGGGTTATTCGGGATTTCCTATCCCGGCTTCTACGCCTCGATGGGGATGATCGACAGTCATCCCGCGTTGAAGGCGGTGTCGCCGCAGGCTCCGATTGCCGATTGGTTCATGGGGGACGATGTCCATCATCACGGCGCCTTCTTCCTTTCGCAGAACTTCGATTTCTTCTATTGGTTTGCCCAGCGCGCCGAGGACCCGAAGCACGAGGAAATCAAGGGATTCCACTTCGGCACGCCCGACGGCTACGACTTCTTCTTGAGGATGGGTGTGCTGGCCAACTCCGACGCCGTCCTGCTCAAGGGCCGTTCCCCGATCTGGACTGAGTTCCTCCAACACCCCACGTACGATGCCTACTGGCAGGCCCGCAACATCCGGCCCCACCTCAAGAACGTGCGCTGCGCCGTCATGACGGTCGGCGGCTGGTTTGACGCCGAGGACCTGTTTGGTCCGCTCCAAACCTATCACTCCGTCGAGCGTCAGAACCCCGGCATCACCAACGTGTTGGTCATGGGCCCCTGGGCGCACGGCGAATGGGGGCGCGGAACCGGGGAGAAGCTCGGCCCGATCAGCTTTCGGGCGAACACGGCCGAGTATTACCGGGAGAGAATCGAACTGCCGTTCTTCCGACACTTTCTGAAGGGCGACACCAACTACACGCCCGTCGAGGCGCATGTCTTCGAGACAGGCACTCACCGGTGGCGGCAATTCGATTCCTGGCCTCCCGCACAGGCGATGTCCAGGACGCTGCACTTCCGCGATGGCGGCAGACTGGCATTCGAAGCACCATCCGAGAGCGGCGAGGCTTTCGACGAATTCGTGAGTGATCCGGCCAAACCCGTTCCCTACACGAACGATCATTCCACCGGCTATCCGCGGGCGTACCCGATCGAAGACCAGCGCTTTGTGGCCTCACGGCCCGACGTGCTCGTCTACGAAACAGACGCGCTGACCGAGGATTTGACTCTGGTTGGGCCGCTGCGGGCCGTGCTGCACGTCTCAACCACCGGCACCGACTCGGACTGGATTGTGAAGCTTGTGGACGTGTACCCTGGCGATTACCCGGATCCAAATCCCAACCCGGCCGATTTGAGGTTGGGTGGCTATCAGCAACTCGTGCGTGGTGATGTGTTTCGCGGCAAGTTTCGGAACAGCTTCGAACGACCGGAGGCTTTTGTGCCGGGGCAGGTGACCCGGATCGAGTTCACGCTGCCGGATGTTTGTCATACGTTCCGGCCAGGCCACCGTGTGATGGTGCAGGTGCAGAGCACATGGTTCCCGCTGGTAGACAGGAATCCGCAGACCTTTGTCAACATTCCCACCGCGAAACCGGACGACTATCGCAAGGCCGTTCACCGGCTCTATCGCGCCGCAGGCGCGGCGTCCGGCCTGACAGTCCAGGCGCTGGATTAACGGGCGTTCGCCTCGCCCATGTCATCGTCCGATGACCGTGGGCTTGGCAGAGTCTGCGCCTCGCCAGCCCGCACCGGTCCGCATCTTGAAGTCTTCTCCAGGCCGGAATCGGCGTTGCCGCGCCCAACCCGCCGCACACACCTCCAATCCAGCGATCGTTGGAGGACTTTGCCGCTCCTCTCAGATTCTGCCAGGTGCTCATAGACACAGTTCCGATAGCCTCATTTCTGGTCCGATTTCGATTCCAAGCCCAGCGGATCGTTGACCAAGTCGCACGGCCTGCCGCCCGCATTCAGCACCCTCGCCCTCGTCTTCGCTTTCGTACTGTTTCGTGGTCAACCGCTCCAGGAAGCGTTCCTCGCCCCCGAGAATCCCGCCATTACAAACGAGGATCCTTCGTAGACCCTCTTGTGTGGCCTGTGCCGCTTGGCTCGCCTCTCGGGCAGCACGATCGTCAAAGAGCCTGAAGATGAATGACTCCTGTTGCGCTTTGGCCGCTCCTGTGACTGGAAGAGGATTGCCTGTGCCGAACAACCCGCCGATTCCCAACGACAACCCCCAGATGCACAGTCCGCCGTCGTCTGGCGGCGCCGGACGCAAAGCACTGTTCCTGTGTCTTCGTGTGCGGTCGCTGGGCCCGGATGTCACGCCCGATTTCAGCATCGCCATCCGCGTCGGATTGATCGAGACTCCCAGACGCGACAGCAACGCAACTCGGGTCCAGACACCATGAGCATGTTCGACACGGTGGGGGCGGGCGCTGACACCACGGCGCGGACGGACAACACGCGGCGGAAGCTCGAACGGATGCGTCTCGCCCTGAGCCACCAGGAGCCCGACCGGGTGCCGGTCAGCGATTTCTTCTGGGGCAGCTTCGTCGAACGGTGGCGGCGCGAACTGAGTCTTGCGCCCGACGCCAACCCCTATTTCCATTACGATCTCGATTGGATCGTCACGACGCCGAACATGGACCCGTGGATTCGTCCGTTCGAGACGCTGCGCGAGACGCCTGAGGAAGTCGTGGTCAAGACCGGATTCGGTGCGGTCATGCACAAGCATCTTGCGTTTCCCATGCCGGAGATGCGGGCGTGGGAAATCGACACGTTCGACAAGCTCGAACGCGCCCAGTTTGACGATCCGCGCGATCGGCGGCGGTTCTGTTGCGCCGGCGACAACCAGATCGCAGGGGTCGGCGACGGTTTCCATCGGGATTCGCCGGCCTGGACCTGCACCATCCGATCGTTGCACCCGGATTTCCCGGTGTACGGGAGCGTGATCGAGGCGAGCGAATGTCTCACCCGCCTGGTCGGCCAAGGCAACGCGATGCTTTGGATGGCGGAGCACCCCGAACGGATGGGCGCCGTCATTCAGCGGATCGGCGCGTACTACCTCGAAATGGCGAAAGCGGAAATCGAGGCGGGTGCGGGCCTGCTCGACGGCTTTGTCATTTGGGGCGATGTCGCCTACAAGAAATCCACGTTCATGGCGCCGCGTTATTGGCGAGATCACTTCAAACCGTGGGTCGCGCAGATGACGGCGCTCGCCCACTCCCATGGGCTCCCGGTCATCTACCACGGCTGCGGCAATGTGAAGGCCATTTTCGCCGACTTCATCGAGCTGGGGATCGATGCCTACAATCCCCTCGAGGCCAAGGCGGGTTTGGACGTGGTCGAGTTGCGCCGCCAGTACGGCCATCGCATCGGTTTCTGCGGCAACAGCGACATCCAGGTCTGGGAAACGGGCGATCCCGACGCCATCCGCCGCGAGGTCCTGCGCAAGCTCAACGCCGCCAAAGGCGGCGGCTACATCTTCCAATCCGACCATTCCGTCACCAGCGGCGTCTCCGGCCTGACCTATGACCTGATCGTCAGGCTCGTCCGGGAGCACGGACGCTATCCGCTGCGACTCGGGGTGTTCGACGAGGACGACTCGATCCGGACCGGACCCGGCACGGACTGACTCCGGCGGGCACTCTCTGGCGGATTCGACTCGACCGACGGCGGGCTCGGGCTGATGCTCGACGGCACTGCAATGAGAACTCTGCCTCGAATCTTCCGTTTCTGGACCAGCCCGGTGTTTTTCGCCTCCGTCGGGCTTGCCGCTGTCATCAACTCGGCGTCCCCGGTCGCCTCCGAGTTTCATGTGGCGCCGGGTGGCAACGATCTGAACGACGGCACGACAGAGAAGCCGTTTGCCACGATGGCCCGGGCGCAACAAGCCGTCCGCAGCGCGCGGGCTGCGCGTCCGTCCGAGGCGGTCACGGTTACGTTCGAACGCGGCGTGTACGAACTGGCGGCTCCGGTCGAGTTCGGGCCGGACGACTCCGGTTCCTCGGCGCACCAACGCGTCCGCTATGTGGCTCGCCCCGGTGAGGAGGTTGTGTTCAGCGGGGGGCGACGCGTTGCGGGGTGGCAGGAGGATTCTGCGCGTCCTGGCGTGTGGAAGACGCGTGTTGCGACTCCGTCCTCGTCGAGCGATCGCTCCTGGCGCTTCGAACAGCTTTGGGTGAACGGCCGCCGTGCCGTCCGAGCCCGCACCCCAAACGAATGGGAGTTCTTCCGTCTGGCGGGGGTGGCCGAGGAGGCGCGGCCCGGGGGAGGCGAAGCGGATGTTGTTCACACGTTCAGCCTGGCCCCGGACGATCTGGCGACGCTGCGCGGACTGGATGGGGCGGCGATGCGGGAGGTGCAGTTGATGGTGTTTCACAAGTGGGACACAACCCGCGAATGGATTTGGTCCGCCGCTCCTGACCAAGGGAAGCTGATGGCCCATGGCCGCAAGATGCAGCCGTGGAATGCAATGACGGCCAAGTGTCTTTGTTACCTCGATAATTATCTGGGCGCTCTCGATGCGCCCGGCGAGTGGTTCCTCGACGCGGACGGCTGGCTCTACTATCACCCGCGTTCGGATGAGGCCATGGCAAGCGTCTCGGTCGTGGCACCGCGGCTGACAACCCTGGTGTCGGTCAAGGGCGCGACGGACGCCACCGGTCCCGCCGTGCAGCACATCGAGTTCGTGGGACTGAAGTTTCAGCACGGCGATTTTCGGGTGCCCTCCGAGGGCCTCCCTCCGGCGCAGGCGGCGATGAACATGGCCGATGCGGCGATCGCGTTGGACGGGGCCCGTCACATCGTGTTCCGCGATTGCGCCGTCGAGCACATCGGCACAACGGCCTTCTGGTTCCGAAAGGCCTGTCGGGATTGCCGGATCGAGGCGTCACGACTATTCGACTTGGGCATTAGCGGCGCGCGCATTGGAGAAACGGCGCTTGAGCCGGAGCCGGTACGGACTGGCGGCATCACCTTGGACAATTGCATCATCCAGTCGGGCGGGCGGACGATGCCACACGCGGTGGGGGTGTGGATTGGGCACAGCGCGGACAACGCCATCACGCATTGCGATATCGGAGATTTCTTCTACACGGCGGTCTCGGTTGGATGGCGATGGGGTTATGCCGAGAGCGGTGCCAAGCGCAATCGGATCGAGTTCAATCATCTCCACCACCTTGGATACCGGATCCTCAGCGACATGGGCGGCGTGTATACGCTCGGACCGTCCGAGGGAACAAGCGTCAGCCACAATCGTGTGCATGACGTCTATGCGGCGGGGTATGGCGGCTGGGGGCTCTATACCGATGAAGGCAGCACCGGAATTCGACTCGAGGGGAATCTCGTCTATCGTGTGAAGGACGGCGGATTCCACCAGCACTACGGCCGCGACAACATCGTCCGAAACAACATCTTCGCGTTCAGCCAGGAAGGCCAAATCGCCGTCACCCGCGCCGAACCGCACCTGTCATTCACTTTTGAAAGGAACATTGTCTACTGGGATGCGGGTCAGTTGCTCGGGTACGGGGGCTGGAAAGCGGGCGCCAAAGTGGACTTGCGGAACAACGTGTATTGGCGGGCCGACGGCAAGCCGTTCGATTTTGCCGGCAAGACCTGGGACGAGTGGCGCGCCTCAGGGCATGACCAAGGCTCGATGATCGCCGACCCCGGATTCATCTCTCCCGACCGGCACGATTTCCGGCTCAAGCCTGAATCGCCGGCATTGAAGGCTGGGTTCGAGCCCTTTGACGACTCGAAAGCCGGCGTGTACGGGGCGCCGGAGTGGAAGCGGCTCGCCGAGGGTGGTCCGTACCGCGAGCCCTGACTGGAGCTACTCCCCAAATGAAATCCGTGGCAAATGAGTCAAGTATTTGCGCCGCGCAGCGGCGCCCCTTAGCGAGGCGTCGGGCGCCGGTGTTGGTGGTTGCCACCCAACGGCCACGAGTTGTTCACACGCTTCCTCGGTCCGAGACGAAGCCTCGCTAACGGGTCGCACCGCCGCGCGGGTGATCGGGAACGCACCAGAGCAAGCCGGGCTTGCTGTCGCGTTCGCGTTCGAAGGTCTGGAACGCGATGAACACCACATGCCCGCCGAAGCCGAGAATATCAGCCCCTTTGACGTGGCGGCGTCCGACACCGCAAGCCTGGTCGGGTTCGTTGCTGGCGTCGTTGTAGACACCGTTGAACCCCCACATCTTGATGTATAAATCTTCGTCCGGCTCCCAGAGCACGTAGGCCGCAGGGTTGAATTGCGCCAGTTTGTAGGTATCGGGCCGCTGGCTGGTCATCGCGCCGTAATTGCAGACCGCACCGTTCATGGTGTAGGTCGAGAGCTTGTTGTCTCGAGCCTTCCAGTTGGCCGTGTTGGTCTTGTCGGTCGGGCAGACGTACGTCTTGGTTGCGTTGATGTTGGGCCAGTAGAGGCCCGTTTGGTAGGGCGTCGCCTCGTTCGTCCGGTTCAACTGCGGCGGACGTCCATTGACAGGCGTGTAAAGCCAGCCAGGGGAGGCGTTGCCCCAGTTGGGGTAGGCGAGTTGATCGTTGTTGTCGTCGACATACAAATGCATCCCGAGGCCGATCTGCTTCAGATTGTTGATGCAGGCCGTGCGTTGCGCCTTCTCCTTTGCCCTGGACAGAGCGGGCAACAACAGGCCGGCGAGGATGGCGATGATGGCAATGACCACAAGCAGTTCGATCAACGTGAAACCACGCCCCCGGTTTCTCGACGTACCGCCGACGCAAACTCGGTCGTCCAATGTGCAAAGCGCAACCTGGAGATTCATCTTCGGTGCAAAGTAAACAACTTCGAGGTGGCGTCAAGCCGGACTTCGATCTGGACTTCGACATGCCGAGTCGAGGCTTCGTCTGGATTTTGACCGCGTGATCGGGTATGGGTGCATGCGTGCGAACAACCCTGTGTGCTGTTGGCCGGGCGGTGGTCGCGGCCTTGACCGCGGTTCTGCTCGTTCTGCCCGTCCCGGCGGCCGAATCCGAAGCCCCTCGGTCCAACTTGGCCGCCTTCGGCCGGATGAGCGTGACGAATCCGGCCGATGCGTCGCGCCGGGTCAATGCCGATTGCCTGGCCTCCGAGACGAACGCGACGACCGTGGTGCTGGCCAGGGGGACTGCCCTGGAATGCGAATGGGATCACCCACGGCCTGTGCGCGCAGTCCGGATTCTCTTCGATTCCCCCCCCACCAATCCGGCGCCCGTGACCGTCCAGTGGTGGCGTCGGGTCTGGCCTGACAACGGTTCTGGCGGATGGATGAAGCTGGACGACCCTTTCAACGGAGATTGGACAACCGTCAAGGCCTCGATGACGGTCGATCAGGCGGAGGCCAGGTTCGATTTCGCCCCCCTCGTGCAGTCCGAGGCGCCCGGAATCTCGATCGAGGCCGCGGTCCACAGACTCACCTACAAGCTGCGCCTGCTTGCGGCCGAGCCCCTGGCTGTGCGCAAGGTCGGAGTGTATTCGGATGCCGTCGAACGGCGGGCGCGGCTTCGGTTCGAGTGGGGTGTTCGGACGGTGACGCCGGGCCAGTGGGCGCCGAGGTTCGAGGCGCGCAACGGACGGGTGATTGCCATCGAGCGTCAAGGCGCCGACGCCGCTGTGGTCGAGGTGGCGTACGCGGATGCCCCCGAGCGCCTGAGTCCAGACCGCGGTTATCTGCTGTTCCGGAGCGGCGAGACGCGCAGTTTTGCGGTGTTCATAGACGACGTCTTGCGCGAGGGCGGACTGTTGGTGCGTGACATCGGCGTGTTCGTCAGCGATGCCGACAGGAACTTCACCCACGCGACATGGCCGGGACCGTCGGGCGAGGTTTGGGCCGAGGGCACGGTGGTCGAACAGGTCGCGCGCCGTCCCGAGCAGAGCTTTGAACAGGTGAGCGGGGCGATGCCCGCGAAGCCTCCGCCGTACCTTTTTCTCGGTGTGCCGGGCTTGCGACAGGAAGTGGCGCTGTTGCCTCTAGGGCAAATCCAGATGCGCCGCGACAGCCTGCGCTCACCCGGGCCGGACGCCGAAGCCCGTCGATGGCCTGACCAGGCGCTGGTGTACGACTTTGCGGTTGGCGAACATCCGGCGATGGGCCCGCGCGACCAACCGACTGTCGCGCGGAGCCTCGAAGAGGGCTGGCTGCCAGTCGTGCGGCACGAATGGGAGGAGGATCACCTGCGTGTCATCCAGACCTGCCTGGCGGCGCCTTTGGTCGAACCGATTGATACAACGGTCAGTCCGGTCGGCACCGAGACCGTTGTGCTCGCGGCCCGCTTCGAGCTGAGCAACCGGTCCGAGCAGCCTCGAACCGCGTGTCTGTGGCTGGAGCTGAGCCGGACGGATCCGCTGCAGCTCGGCCTCGACCACGCCGTCTTTCTCCGGCCTCACTCGAATCGGGTCGAGCAGGCGGGCGTT
>DAOOQY010000097.1:0-9521 GCA_035389025.1 Verrucomicrobiota bacterium | reverse complement strand
AGGCCAGAGATGGCGTGGTGGTAGATCGCCACGAAGTCCGACGGGCTGCTAGCCTGCATGCTGACTTCTCTTGAGTCCCTTTCCGGGCGCGGTTTTGCCAACTAGCCCGGTTAGGAGTCCTCGCGAAGCGTGTGAAATAACCGGGCTGGGGCGGGACCATTGAACCGGTCGATTGCCGGACCGGTTGTTTCAATTGGCGCTTCGATCGCTCCGGCGCGTAGAGTGCATCCATGGAACTCGTCGTGGTTCTGGTGGTCTGCTGCGTTGTGGGCGCGCCTTTGGCCTGCATCCTCGCCGCCTGCCGCATGTCGCGCCATGCGGCGGAGTCGGCCCGTGACCGCGACACCCTCCGCCTCGAACTGGCGCGGCTGAAGACCAGAGTCGACACACTCGAAGGGCGCGCGGCCGCGATGGGTGGCGGCGCGTCCACGACCGCCGACGCGGGGGCCGTGGCGGTCTCTCCGCCGAAACCGATCGTGCCGGGGATCGAGCCAACCGCGATCGAGCGACCTGCGGACTCAGCGTCGCGGTCTGGAATCGCCCCGGCGCCGGCGCCGGGTCCGGCATTGCGGCCGGGGTTTGCGGCGGCGGGAGCGATGCCGCCCGCGCTGCCGCCGGGTCCGGTTCGCGCGCGAGCACTCACGGCGCCATCGGCACTCGGGCCGGCGCAGAGTCCGCCGTTTGTGCCGGAACGCAAACGGAACTGGGAGCGATTCATGGGCGTGAAGCTCTTCGCCTGGGTTGGGGGCTTCGCGCTGTTTCTCGCGGTTGCGTTCTTCATCAAGTATTCGTTCGAGAACAATCTCATCCCGCCCGAGGTTCGCGTGGCCTTGGGTTTTGCGATCGGCATTGGTCTTGTGGCGGGCGGGGTTGTGCTCAAGCGCAAGGCCTACGAAGCCACGGCGCAGACTTTGTGCGCCACGGGCACGGTGATTCTCTACGCCGTGAGTTTCGCCTGCCATGCCTACTACCATTTCACCGGCGCGGCCGCGACGTTCGCGCTGATGGTGCTCGTGACCGTGGCGGCCTTCCTGATTGCCGTGCGTTTGAACGCGCTGGTCGTCGCCATTCTGGGGCTGGTCGGCGGTTTCCTCACCCCGCCCCTGCTCTCGACCGGCGTGGACAATCCAGTCGGGTTGTTCGGGTACGTGGCGATCCTCGATGCGGGTTTGATGGCCGTGGCAATGACGCGGCGCTGGCATTTTCTGGTGGTCTTTGGCGCGGTGGGGACGCTGCTGACGCACATGGGGTGGACGCACGAGTTCTTCTCGGTCAGCAAAGTGTGGGTGGCATTCGCGATTTTGGCGGTATTCAATCTCCTCTTCCTGGGGGCGTTCGCGTGGGCGGAGAAGTCGAAACAGGGAAGTCCGTGGATCACCGCGTCCGCCGCCGCGCTGCCATTCGCGACCTTCGCCTACGCGTTGATGGTGCTGCAGCACCACAGCCTGGGTGTGCGGCCCGGTGTGGTGTTCAGCTTTCTGGTATTGGCGGATTTGCCTCCGTTGGCGATGGCGCTTCTGAACCAGCGGCTGGCCCCGGCGCAGATCGCATCCGGAGCCGCCGCCTTTCTGGTGTTGACGGCCTGGACAATCGGTTATCTGACCAAGGACCTGCTCGACTGGGCTCTGGGCGGATACCTGGTGTTCGCCGTCGTGCATTCGGCGTTCCCGGTTGTGCTGCAACGGGTGCGCCCGGATGCACGACAGGTGTGGTGGGGACACCTCTTTCCGCCGGCCGCGATTCTTCTCGTGTTGTGGCCGCTATTCCGGAGCGTGGACGTGGGCTGGCTCTACTGGCCGACGTTGCTGCTGATCGACGCCGCGGCCTTGGCGTTGGCCTTGATCACAGGGGCAGTCCTGGGGGTGATTGCCGTGATGGGACTCACAATGCTGGTTGCGGGCGTCTGGATCGTCCAAACGCCGGCTGAACTGGCCGGCCTGCCCCCAATGCTCGCCGTGGTCGGCGGGTTCGCCTTGTTTTTCTTCCTGGCCGGACTGGCCGCGGGCGAGAGGATTCTGGCGCGGATGGAAGCGGCCTCGACGGGCGGAGGCGGAGGCGACTTGCCGGAAACCCCGCTGGTTCTCGGCGGTCTGGGCGAAGGAAGCGCGGCTCGCGCCCAGATTCCCGCGATGTCGACGGTCCTGCCGTTTCTCCTGCTGGTCCTGATGACGGTGCGATTGCCTCTGAGCGATCCGAGCCCGGCCTACGGGCTGTCCTTGTTGATGCTGGTCCTGCTCCTGGGGCTGGCGGTGGCCCTCCGGCTTCCGGTGCTGGCGCCGATCGGCCTGATGTGCGCGTTCTCGCTTGAGTGCGTGTGGCACGCCTACCACTTCTCCGCGACTGCCGCCGCTGTCCCGGTGTTGTGGAATGCGGGTTTCACCGCCCTTTTCCTCGGGTTCCCGTTCCTGTTCCGGCATGCATTTGCCAACACGGTGTTGCCGTGGGCGACAGCGGCGCTGGCGGGGCCGCTGCATTTCTTGCTGATCTACAATGCCGTGAGGCGCGGATATCCGAACGAGTTCATGGGCCTATTGCCCGCGGTGTTCGCGATTCCGATGCTGGCGGCAGTGGCATTCGTAGCGCGGGGATGGCCGAAAGAGGCTCCGCATCGGACGGCGGTGCTGGCCTGGTTTGGCGGCAGCGCGCTCTTCTTCATCACGCTGATCTTCCCGATCCAATTCGAGAAACAGTGGATCACCGTGGGTTGGGCGCTCGAGGGCGTGGCGTTGCTCTGGCTGTTCCGGCGCCTGCCGCATCCGGGCCTGCGGGGGTTGGGTGTGGCGCTGGTGCTCGTTGCGTTCGTTCGTCTGGCCCTCAACCCGGCGGTGTTCAGTTATCATCCGCGGACCGGCATGGGGATTTGGAACTGGTACCTGTACAGCTACGGGATTGTGACAGCGTGCCTGTTCGCGGGGGCCTGGCTCCTGGCACCGCCGCGTCATTTGCTCCGGGGCAAGCCGGTCCGGCCGGCGCTGTTCACGGCGGGGACAGTTCTGGCGTTTCTGCTGCTCAACATCGAAATCGCGGAGCATTTCTCGGAAGGAACGACGCTCACATTCCAGTTCTCGGGCAACTTCGCCCGCGACATGACCTACTCGCTGTGTTGGGCCCTGTTCGCGCTGACGCTGCTCGCCATCGGCGTCGGCAGGCACCTGCGCGCCGTGCGATACGCCGGCCTGGCGTTGTTGGGAATCACGCTGCTGAAGCTCTTCCTGCACGACCTGGTGACGATCAAAGCCCTCTACCGCATCGGCGCGTTTCTGGGCGTTGCCCTGATCTCGATTCTGGCGTCTGTGCTGTACCAGCGGTTCTTTGCGGCCGAACGCGGCGACGCCAGCCCGGATGTTTCATAAGGCTTCGCGGAGTTCCACATCCGGGCTGCGGCACAACCGCGCCGGGTCCGAGAGATCGGGAAATGTGACACGTTGTTCCCATGGCCGAACGCCTTCCGAACCGACAGGAGACTCTTGGCAAAGCGTGTTGGCAAAGTGGTGCCGGTCGGGCATGTTGGTCTCATGCGGACTGCGGGGGCATTTCACTTGCGCGAGACGACGGGCACGTCGGGTCTCGAGTCGACGCTGCGCAGTGCGGTCGAGGCACTGGCGCGGCACGAGGTGCCGCATCTTGTCGTTGGCGGCCTGGCCGTCCAGGAACACGGCTACTTCCGCGTCACGACCGACTGTGACCTGGTCGTGCCTGACGTGTTGGACGCGGTCGAGGTGCTGGTCGCCGATCTGTCGGGTCCGTTCGTCAAGCACAGCGACTGCGACGACACGGTGAAAGACAAGCGGAACGGGGTGCTGATCAACCTGCTGCCGGCGGGGCATGTGCTCAAGGCGGGCTGCCGGGTGCCGTTTCCCGTGCCCATCGAGGTCTGGGACGAGCCCCGGTTTGTCTCACTCGAAAAGCTGATCGCGCTCAAGCTCGACAGTTGGTCGAACAGCCCCAACCGCCGGCACAAGGACAAGACCGACGTGATCGAGTTGATCCAAGCCCTGCGTCTGCCGCGTGACCTGGCGGTGGACGAATCGGTCCGGGCCCTCTATATCGAGACCTGGGACGCTCTGGCGGCGGAGCCTGGCTAGAAAAGGGCCGGAAACAACTCGATGAGGTCATCGATGTTCGTCGCGGTCACGAACAGGTAGCGGGCTTCAAACTCGTCGCGGTCATCTGGTTGGATCGCGGCGGTTTCCGGGGGCGCGCCCGGGCGGTTCAGGACGGCGGCAACGATCTTGCCGGACTTGAAAGCGGCGGCGATGGCTTGGGCGTCGCCGACCAGGCGGAGGTCAGGGAGGAGGAGGGCGAATCGGGGGGTGGGGTTGCTCCAGCAATCCAGGGCCTGCAACCCGGCCGGAAGCCCGATAACGCTGACGAGCAGGGTGGCGTCCGGGTGTTTGGACGCGAGAGCGTCCCAGGCCCCCTGGGCGGTGAGAAAACTGAGCGGCGTGGTGGTGTCGGGGGGCAGCGGGACCGAGGACGGGTCCCGTCTGGCCGCGGGAGTCAGTTCCGGGTAATCGACTCCGACCAGGCGAATTCGGTCGCCCCAACCGCTGCGCAGTCCGCGGATGGCCGCTTCCTCGAAGGCGTAGACCGCGCGGGCCTGGCCGGGCATTTGCCCGAACGGATTGGCCACGATGAGCGCTGCCTGGCCGGTCGTCTGGCTGGCCAGGTGTTCGCCCAGAACGCGCAGGGCGATTTCGCGTCGGTCCAGCGCCCGCCCGTGCACGAGGCGGTCGGGGGTGCGGAACATCCGCCAGGCGAGCAGGGCGGCGACGACGACCAGGACGGCGACAAGGACAGGTTTTGCTTTCATGTGGCTGTTGCGCTGGCGCCGGTGAGGGCTGGCGTTTCGGATTCCCCGGGAAGACGGCGGGGAAGGCGATCAGCCGTTGCCCCGCTCACCCGCCTCCGCCGAAGTAGCCGGGGATGGTGTCGGCCTCGAAGAGGGCGGTGATGCCCAGGCTCTCGAGGCGTTTTCGGTTGCAGCCTTCGACGTGTCCATCGAGGAACAGGCCGTTGGCCCGCTGCGAATGGCGCGCATGCACTTCGTTCTCGCTGGCCACGCGGAAGAAGTAGAATTGTTGCGACCCGATCCCCTGGCGTCCGCGGCTCGTGGTATCGGCCACATGGAGGTATTCGAGCGGATTGGCGATGCTGTCGACGTGGAGGAGTTCGCTGAAGGCGCCTCGGGTGGAATTGGTGGGCGGGTCCAGGCGGACGCCGTAGGTGCGAATCCAGTTGGTGAGCTTGGGCGGGGGGTATGTGGGGCAGAGGAAGAGTTCGAGAGGGCGGAGGTTTTCGTTTGTGCTCAGGAGCGAGGCCCATGTGAGGCCGGGATCGAGGGGGGCGTTGATGGGCACCAAACCCTGGTTGTCCTGGGCGTAGGCGAGCGTGGCCAGGCCGATCTGCTTGAGGTTGTTGACGCATTGGACTTGCTTGGCGCGCGCCTTGGCACGGCCGAGGGCTGGCAGCAACAAGCTCGCGAGAATGCCAATGATGGCAATCACGACGAGGAGTTCGATCAGGGTGAACCCCGTTGAGATTCGGCGGCGCATGCAGTTCCTGTTCCGCGCGGGCGCGTGGCCGGCCTGCAATCCGCACTCCGGAACCCGGAGTGCGTGTCTGTGTTTTCGCTCGCCACCCGCACTGATGGGGCTAGCATATCCCAGACCATGATTGGGTCAATCCATCGCCATGTTGTTTAATTCGGTCGTCTTTCTCCAGTTCTTCGGGGCGTTCCTGCTGCTGTACTACCTGGCCCGAAACAACCTTGTGGCCCGGAATGTCCTGATCGTCCTGGCCAGCTACCTGTTTTACGGCTGGTGGGATTACCGGTTCCTGTC
The DNA here is from genome assembly GCA_035389025.1 of Verrucomicrobiota bacterium. GTDB lineage: Bacteria > Verrucomicrobiota > Verrucomicrobiia > Limisphaerales > J093 > MWFF01. Next base: position 3,678 of record DAOOQY010000097.1, on the reverse strand, counting down.
GCTGTTGGTCTTCTCGAGCCTCCTGGACTACGGCGTGGCGCGGGCGCTGGACCGCTGCGCGATTCCCGGACACCGAAAACTCTGGCTGGCCCTGAGCCTCGCCACGAGCCTCGGTCTGCTCGGTTTCTTCAAGTACTGCAACTTCTTCATCGATTCCGCCGCGGTCCTGCTCACGCAACTGGGGCTGCATGTCGAACCCCGAACGCTCAACATCGTTCTGCCCGTCGGCATCTCGTTCTACACGTTCCAGACCATGAGCTACACGCTCGATGTGTACCGCCGGACCATGCCGGCGACGCGCGACCTGCTCGGTTTTCTCGCGTACGTCGCGTTCTTTCCGCAACTGGTCGCCGGCCCGATCGAGCGGGCCAGCCGCCTCTTGCCCCAGTTCAGCCAAACGCGCGTCATTACACGCCAGCGGCTGATCGAGGGCGTGTGGCTGATGATTTGGGGCATGTTCAAGAAGGTGGTGGTAGCCGACAACCTCGCGCCGCTCGTCGAGATGGTGTTCGATCATCCGGCGCCGGCGGGGCCCATGGTCATACTCGGCACGGTCGCCTTTGCGTTTCAGATTTATGGCGATTTCTCCGGGTACTCGGACATCGCACGGGGTCTGGCCAGCGTGCTCGGCTTCGAGCTGATGCTCAATTTCAACCTGCCCTATGCCGCCACCAGCCCGCGGGATTTCTGGAGGCGCTGGCACATCAGCCTGTCGACCTGGCTGCGCGATTATCTCTACATCGCCCTGGGAGGCAACCGCCGCGGAGTCTGGCGGACGCGATTCAATCTGCTGGCAACCATGCTGCTGGGGGGACTGTGGCACGGAGCGGCCTGGAGCTTTGTTCTTTGGGGGCTCTGGCACGGCCTGGGCCTCGTCCTGACGCGCCCCGCCCAATCGCACGCCCCTGCGGCGGGGCCGCGAGGGCGGCTGTTGCGGTGGGCGGCCACGATGCTCTTCGTGCTGTATGGCTGGCTCCTGTTTCGCGCCGGGTCGTTCGCGCATATCGTCGACCTGACATCCGCCCTGGCCTGTTGGGAGTGGCCGGCCTGGGGACGGAGTTATCTGATGAACCTGATGACTTTTACGCTCCCCCTGGCGCTCGCTCAATTGGGGCAGGCCCGGGCGGGCGATCTCATGGCCCCAGCGCGCTGGCCCGCCTCGAGCAGAGCTCTGCTGCAAGGCATCCTGTTGCTGGCGATCGTCGTTTTCTGGCAGAAAGAAGCCGCCCCGTTCATCTACTTTCAGTTCTGAGACCCCATGAATGTCCGAGGTTCAATGGGCGGCACATCCGCCAAGGCAATGACAACCGCACGAACCCATCTGCGCAGCCACCAATGCGTCTTCACGGCGCGCGATTTGGCCGCGATCGCCGGCGCGCCGCTCGGTGTGCTGCTGCTGCTCGCAGCCCTGTTTCATCTTGCGGCCGCCGCGGGTTGGCTGCCGGCGCCCCGACCGACACTCGACATGGATCGCACCCTGCTGATTCACCAGGCGGACTCCAGCCGGTCGCGCCTGGACGCGGCGGTCATCCTGGTTGGCGACTCGTCCTGCCTGATGGATGTGTCGGCGCCTGACCTGACACGGCTCTTGGGCCAGTCGGTTCTCAACCTGGGCCTCCTGAGCTACCTCGATCTGCCCAGCTTCGGCATCCTGGTCCGAAACTACGCCCATGCGAACCCCGCGCGTCTCGAGACCGTTGTGGTGCTGCTCCACCCGGAGAGCCTGCGGCTCCAGGCGCCGTCGGCCTATCATCGCGCCCAACTCGAGGACTATCTGTCCGGACGCGACGCGCGCGCGACGGGCGGGATCGGGGGTCGGTTGCAGACGGCTCTGGGCGCCAACCTGGCGCGCGGGAGGCTCGTGGCCCGGCTCATTCCCACCCCGCTGTCGGGCGTGTACGGCCGCTTCTATGGTTTTACCCACGACTTCTCGCGCTGGTTGGAGGCGCATCGGGGCAGCGCGATCGATCCGCAACGCTTCGACCGTGCCAGGGCGCAAGGCAACGCCGAGTACCGGCTGGCCCAGCGGCTCGAATCCGAAAGCCGTCTGCTCCGCCAATGCGTGCCGTCCGGCGTGCGGCTGGTTGTGGGGCTGACCCCGGTCCCGAGATCGTTCGTTGGCGCCGACCATGACGCCACGTGCGGGCGCATCCTCGAACAATGGGCCAAGTGGTTGAAGGCCGATGCCGTGCTCGCCGGTCTTCCAGCCTCGATGCCCGACGAACTGTTCGCGAGCGTGACGCACCTGACCGCGGAGGGGCAGACTCTGTTTACCCAGCGCCTCGCCGCGGAACTGCAAACTGCCGTCCAGCCCTAGCCCGCCGATTGCATCGAGTCTTGACCACCGCTGGTGGAAGACTCGGAAACACCGCCCAATCGGCGCCGGGGGCGAGGATCACGCGGGCGGGGGCTCCTTGGTGGCCTGGATGGATATGCCGAGTTGAACACTTGATGCGGGAATGATTCGTGCTAACAATCCTCTCGTGGTCAGTGATTCGAACGGTGATCGCAGGCAGTTGCGCATGGTGCCATGCCCGAACTGCGGGGTGAGGCTCTTTTTGGACGGCGACCTCCCGCCGTTGAGCACAGTGCCCTGCACCAAGTGCGGCGAGTCGGTCATGATACCGATGCGCTTGCGGCAGTTCGAATTGCAGGCGGTCATCGGGAAGGGAGGGATGGCGACTGTCTACCGGGCGTTCGACACGACACTGCAAAGGGATGTCGCCGTCAAACTCATGAACCCCGAGCTGATGCAGGATCAGAACGGGATGAACCAATTCCTGCGCGAGGCGCGGGCGTGCGGGCAGCTCAACCACACCAACATCATCCACATTTACACGTTCGATGACCTGGATGGGCAGGCCTACCTGGTGATGGAACTGGCCGATCGGGGGAGTCTCGACAGCCGCATCGAGAGAGGCCCCGTGCCCGAACTCGACGTGCTCGATATCGGCATCAAGGTCGCCTCGGCGCTCGATACGGCCCTGAAACACGGCCTCCTGCACTGCGATATCAAACCGGGCAACATCCTGTTCAATGCGGACGGCGAGCCCAAATTGGTCGATTTCGGCATCGCCCGCCGCACGGACGCCGAATCCGACCACGATGGGACCGTGTTGGGCACGCCGTACTACATCGCGCCGGAGAAGATTCGACGGGAACAGGAGAACTTCCTTTCGGACATGTACAGCCTGGCGGGCACGCTTTACCATGCGATCACGCAACACGTGCCGTTCGAGGCGCCGACGGTCGAAGACGTGGTCGCCGCCCACGTGCACACGCCCCTCACCCCACCCGATCACGTTAATCCGGACATCACAGCCCCCACCAGCGACGCGCTGGTCCGCGCGATGGCCAAGAGACCGGCCGATCGATTCGAGTCGTACGATGCCTTCATCATGACGCTCAACGCCGCCCGCAGCCAGTACCTGGTCGGACGCTACATCAATCCTCAGCCCGCCCGGCCCGGCACCCGGTTCAGGAATCTGTTCCGCCGTTAGAAATCCGTCCGTCCACACGCCCGTCTCCTGTCATGAACAGCACGCTGGCCGCTCCTGATGCGACGCACCCCTCGACGCCGCGACGCAGCGTCACTCCCGCCTGAATCCACTCATGAACCACGCTCACCAACACTGCTCCGGTTGTCTCTCCCGCCGACGCTGTCTGAAACTGGTCGGC
>DAOOQY010000096.1:4754-9596 GCA_035389025.1 Verrucomicrobiota bacterium | reverse complement strand
AGACCGGCGATTCGACCGAACTACCCGCTTCGTTCGAGATAAGAACTGCTGCTCATGGTATTCGACTCCTCTCTTTGACCGATGATCGACATATCGAGGAATCCGTGGCATGCACGACACCCTCACCCTCACCCTTGCCCGCCCGGTAGACACCCCCCCCATCCCATCGAATGGAAGAGGGCCGGGGCGAGGGGCTTGGGCGCGTGGGCTGCGGACCCCTCAGTGCGGTTCATACCCGGCATCATGCGGCCTCTCCACCACTTGTCAACGCCAAAACTCGTTTGGGGTCACATCTTCATTTTTGACATTTGTGTGCTGACGGCGGCGGCCCGCCGCCGCCATGCCCGGCCTCGACGACTCTGTTGCCGGACCCGCCGTATCGACTGCGCGGGCGCGGCGGACCCCGCCTGGCCGACCAGCCCGCCGGTTCCCAAATGTCAAAAATGAAGATGTGACCCCATTGCCGGGCGGCAGCATCGGGATTAAAGTCGGGGCGTGACGCCTTCCAAGCCGCGGTGGCCCGCTGCGCCCTCGATTGGACGGCGCGGGAGACTGGCTGTCGGCGCGTGGCTCACGCTGTCGGCGCTGGCCTGCGCCGCCGCGGGAGCGCCTGAAATCGAGTATCTGTTTCCCGCCGGCGGACAGCAAGGGGCGCGATTCGAGGTGATTGTCGGGGGCAAACTCGATCCGTGGCCGGTTGGGGTGTGGACCGATGACGCGGGCATCCGGTTCGGTCCCGGTCTGGCCAACGGCGTGTTCGAGGTCGCGATCGATCCGGGTGTCGCTCCGGGAGGGCATTTGGTGCGCGTTTACACGTCCGAAGGCGCATCGAAGCCGGCGTTGTTTATGGTGGGCGCCGATCCGGAAGTCACCCATTTTCCGCAGTCGCCCACCAACCGTGTGCAGGCCGCGGCGCCGCCGGCGCCGGTCCCGGTCACACTCAACGGTCAGCTTGGATCGGCGGACGCCCCGCTGCTCTTTCCGATCGAGGCCGGGGCGGATCGGGTTGTGCGGGCGCGATTCATGGCCAGCTCGCTCGATTCGCCGGCGCAGGCGAGTCTGGCTCTCTTGAAGGACGGCACTCCGCTTGTGACGACGCTCGGCCCGGCTGGACGCGACTTCGAGCTTCGTTGCCCGATCTTGGCCGGCGGCCCTCTTTCGCTCGAAGTCACCGCACTGGCGGGCAGTCACGTGGGCGATGCCGCGGTCTTTCGCGTCGAGGTGACGGACGATCCGCTGGCGGCCATTCCCCGGTCGCGCGCGACGAGCGCGAGTTCGGAGGGTGTGACGGCATTCCGTCCGATGACAAGTGCGCGGACGCTTGCGATTCCGGGGCAGACCCGCGGGGTGATTTCGCCCGAAGGCCGGGTGATTCACTACAGTTTCAGCGCCCATCAGAACGAGCAATTCCGTTTCGTGGCGAGAGCCGGCAGCATCGGGTCCCCGCTGGCGCCGGTTGTGCGGGTGCTGGACCTGGATCGCACCGTGCTGGCCGAGTCGCTTCCCGGAGCCGATGCGGAGGTGGTGTGGATAGCGCCCAGCGACGGTGAGCATCTCCTGGCCGTGACGGACGCGGACGGTCGCGGCGGGGCGACCTACGCCTTCCAGTTCGAAGTCGAGGAGCCTCGAGCCCACTTCAGCGCCGTTCTCGAGGGCCACGCCTTCCAGCTCAGGGCGGGCGGGTCATGCGTTTGCGACGTGCGGGTTCTGCGCCCCGTGTCATCAGACATCGTCGCGCGCGTTTCCGCGATCGATCTGCCGGACGGCGTTACGGCCGGCTCCGTGCACGCGGCCGCGGGGCTCGATCGGGTTCGCCTGGTGCTGTCCGCCGCTGCCGCGGCCAAGCCGTCCAACAGCCCGTTCCGGATCATGGTGATGACGACTGGCGAGACGCCGCCTCGGGTCGAGTTCGCCCGGTTCCCGCTCGATCCGCGGCACACGGATGGGAGCGGGCTTGCGGTGCGGGACTGCAATCAGCCTTGGCTGACCGTCCGGCCCGCGGAGTGAGGACGGGCCCGCGATTCAGGGGCGGGCGGCGCGGTTAACATTTCGGGGATGCGCGCTGCTGTTCGAGGTAATCGATCCAGGCGGGCATGCCATCGCCGGTGCGCGCGGACAACTCGAAGATTCGGGCGTGGTGGGCGATTCGATGGAGGGCCGCGAGCGCCTGGGCGCGGTCGAATCCGGCGGGCGCGGCGAGATCGGACTTGGTGATGACCGCGACATCCGCGGAGTGGAACATGGGCGGGTACTTGAGGGGCTTGTCTTCCCCCTCGGTTGTGGAGAGGAGGACGATGCGCAGGTCTTCGCCGAGGTCGTAGGCGGCGGGGCAGACGAGGTTGCCCACGTTTTCGATGATGAGGACATCGAGGGCGTCCAGGTCGAGTCGCTCGGCGGCTTTGGCGATCATCTCCGCTTCGAGGTGACACACCGTGCCTGTGGTCACCTGCACCACGGGAATCCCGGCCTCGCGCAGGCGCGCGGCGTCATTGTCCGTCGCAAGATCGCCGACGATGACGCCCACACGCAGGCGCGACGCCAGGAGGGTTGCGGTCTTTTGGATCAGCGTGGTCTTGCCGGAGCCCGGTGAGGAAAGGACGTTGAGGACCAGGAGTTTTTTGGCGCGGAAGAAGCCGCGGTTGCGTTCGGCCAGGCGCTGGTTTTTCTCGAGCAGGCCGCGCTGAACGGCGACTGTCTGGCGCCCGGGCTGGAATGCGGTCGCGTCGTCATGCGCATGGGTGTGTGGCGCATGGCCGCCGCTTTCGTGCTGGTGGCTGTGCCCGTCCCCGTGGTGAGTCGAATGGCTGTGCGCCGCGGAGGCCGAACGGCCTCCGATCCTCACCTCACCCCCGATTCCGCATCCACATTCTTGACACATGCTAAGAGAACTCGATTGATGCCAATTCCATCTCCGTGCCGCGGCGCAGCTCTGCGCTGACGGCGTGGCAGTGGGGACATTCGCCCAAAAAGTCGGGTGTGGCAAACTCAACCGCGCACTGCGCGCACCAGCAGGCGGCCGGCACATCTTCGATCTCGAGTTCGGCTCCCTCGGCGGGAGTTCCCTGGCACACCATGTCGCAGGCGAATCGGAGCGCATCCGGAACAACGCCGCTCATGGCGCCGACGCGCAATCGGATGCGATGCACGCGCGCGCCGCCCGAGGCGCGGGCGGTTTCGACCGCCATGCGGACGGCGTTTTCCATGAGGCTGACTTCGTGCATGGCTAGAGGCGTTTGATCAGTTCGGCGCGGCTGGCGGCCTCGATGTCGCGATGCAGCGAATTCCCGTGGGCGTCCATGGTGACGACCGCCGGAAAGCGGACGACATCGAACTCCCAGACCGCTTCGGGCGCCCCGAATTGTTCGAGGAAGTGGACTGCGCGGACGCGTTTGACGCACTCGGCCAGCACCTGGGCGGCGCCGCCAACGGCATGGAGGTAGACGCACCCGTGAGCGGCGCAGGCCGCCAGCGTGCGTTCTCCCATCCCGCCTTTCCCGATGACTCCGCGCAGGCCGAACTTCGCGATGATATCCGCCTGGTACGGTTCCTCGCGGGCCGATGTGGTCGGGCCGGCCGCAACGACGCGCCAGGCGCCGTCGGAGTCCTTCAACACAACCGGGCCGCAATGGTAGAGGATGCCGCCGCGCAGATCGACGCCCGGCGGCATGGCGCCGCCCCGGGCCAGATGCTTGTGCACGGCATCCCGTCCGGTGAAGAGGGGGCCGGTGAGTTCGATTTCGTCGCCCACGCGGAGCGCGCGGATGCGCTCCTCGGTCAAGGGAAAGGAGAGCGGGATCATGGGCGGGTCAGTAGAGCCATCGTTCAATTGCGCCGTCCGGAGACAGCCTCACGCCCTGTCGGCGGTAGGCCCAACACATGTAGCTGACGCTGACGAAGAACGAGGCCGGCAGGCGGTTGATGGCGCCGATCTTGACGCCCAGCAGGGTCGTCCGGCCGCCGAATCCCATCGGCCCGATCCCCAGCTCGTTCGCCGTGCGCAGGATGTCCTGTTCCAGCCGATCCAATTCCGGGACCGGATTGCGGTCGTCCAGGAGACGCAGGAACTGTGTCTTCGAGAACGCATAGCTCGTGGCCCGGTCCCCGCCCAGGCAAACCCCCAGAACTCCCGGCCCGCACCCTCGTCCCTGGGCCTGGACCACGGCATCGAGGATGACCTTGCGACACCCATCCAGGTCGCGGTCCGCATCGAGCCGTTCGCAGGGGAGTGAGTACTGCGAGCCCACGTTCTCGCATCCGCCGCCTTTGAGGATGAGGCGGGCATCGATTCCGGGCGAGGCGCGCTGGTGAAAATGGAACGTGGGCGAGCCGGGCCCGACATTGGTGCCGTCATTCCTGCCGGTGAGCGTGTCGACCGAGTTCTGCCGCAACCAGCCGTTTGCTGTGGCCTGCCGCACCGCTTCGCGAGCCGCGGCGGCGAAGGCGATCTCGTCGAAACCCACCGGGACGTTGACGTAAAAGAGAATGCTGCCTGTATCCTGGCAGATCGGCTGGGACTTGCGGCGGGCGAGTTCGATGTTCCGTTGGATGATCTTGAGAGCCGACTCGGCGATTGTGCCCTGGCGCTCGATTTCGAGGGCCCGGACGATAGCCCGTTGAACGTCCTCGGGCATTTCGGCCGAGGTGCGGCGAAGCAGATCGATGAGGGACTCCTGCAACACTTTCACGACGGGCTGAAACTAGCGGTCGTCCCTGGGGGTGTCAACGTGGCCGGCACGGGCATGTGCACTTCGGGCATTGCGACCGGTCCGCAGGGTCGAACAAGGCATCCCTCCGCGGGGTTGCGACCCTGCTGGCGCGCAAAAACCAAAAATTAAAGCTTGC
>DAOOQY010000096.1:0-4654 GCA_035389025.1 Verrucomicrobiota bacterium | reverse complement strand
CCCTCCGCGGGGTTGCGACCCTGCTGGCGCGCAAAAACCAAAAATTAAAGCTTGCTATTTGCTCCGAAATCGGCATTTTCCCGCGGTCTGTCAAATAAGCAGCCTCCACGGCATGGAAAATCAGTCAGGTGAACTCGGTTCAGTGATGATTTGAACCCCGATAATCGGGAACAGTCTGGAGAGAGCACAGACACGTCAGGAATAGCGGAACATCACATGAACACAAAGTTGTTTGTTGGGAACCTTTCCTTCAACACGACCGAAAACGACCTGCACGACGCCTTCGCCGCGCACGGTACCGTGGTTGAAGCGAATTTGATGGTCGATCGCATGAGCGGGCGCCCGCGCGGATTTGGCTTTGTCACGATGAGCACCCCCGAGGAGGCGCAGAAGGCCATTACGGCCATGAATGGCGCCTCTTTGGATGGTCGCGCCTTGACCGTCAACATCGCCCGTCCCAAGGAAGAGCGCCCTCCCGGCGGCGGCGGACGCCCGCGCCGTGATTTCGGCGGCGGCGGCGGCGGCGGTCGGGGTCGGTACTAAGTTACCGACGCCATAGGTTCCTTCGGGAGCCAATGGATCGAGGGAGACAGGCGGACCCGATCGGAGGGTAGCGCCTTTATCCTTTGCAGAAAGCCCCCAGAGGCTCTCCTGAGCGAGGGCCTCTCGAGGGGCTTTTTATTTTGTTCACTTTCGTCGGGGGCTCCGGGTGCGGGTGATCTCGCGCATGAACTTGACGCTGGCGGCGGTGTTTTCGTCCGATCCGTGGCATTCGATCGAGACGACCCCATCCCAGCCTGTTTCACGGAGGTAATCCATGCAGCGCTTGATGGCGTCCGCGTTGACGCCGCCGCCCACCGGCACGATCGAGCTGCCGATGCCGGTTTCCTCGCCGCGCGCTGCGGCGGCCAACTCGGCGCTGACGTCCTTGATATGGCAATGGACGATGTAAGGGCGGAGGGCTTTGCAGTAATCGAGCGGGTCGTGGCCGGCGATGAACGTATTGCCGGTGTCGAAGTTGCAGCGGAGCCACTCGGAGTCGAAGTGTTTGAAGAGGCGCTCCATAAAGTCGAGGTCGTTTGTGTACGGTCCATGCGGTTCGACGTTGATGACGACCTTGTAGTCTTCGGCCCAGGACAAGCACTGGCGATAGTTGTCGCAGGTGACTCGGAAGACCTCCTTGCGGTTGAAGCCGGGCGTCTCGAACGCGCCGTCGACGGTGTCAACCATTGGGCATCCCAACTCGGCGGCGAACCGGATGCTCTGGGTGACGTATTGGACTCCAAACGCCGATCCATTCGGCCCCATCATCGGGTAGGAGCCGTCGATCTGCGAGACCTTCAGACCGAGGCCGTCGAGGAAGCGGCGGATGGCGCGCGGATTGGATTGAAGCGAGACGCCGGGGTCGTACCCGAGGGCGGCAATAAAGTTCTGGCCGTGAATGGCCGCGAACTCGATGTGCTTGAGGCCGGTGACGGCGATCTTCTGACAGGCGCCCTCGAAGCCGACGCTCAGGGGCCTCCAGTTGTCGGTATGCAAACCCAGGTGAATCATGCCTCTCTGGTACGCCGCGCCATCTCGAGCGTCAACCCGATTCATCGCTGGCCTTTTTGGTTGCGGCCCGGTCGCGTTTCGATGTATGCCGCGCGGGCATGAGAGTCCGGCTTTCTGCAATGGCGTTGGTTCTCGGGGGGATGATCCAGGCCCGAGGAGAGGTGCTCCGCCCTTCGGACGTCGTGTTCATGTACAGCGGGTCAGCGCAGACCTACCTCGAGTACGGCGCCACGGTCCTGGCGTGGGGCGGCCGGCCGACTCGAGAGTCGCTGGCCGAGGCTGCGGGTGTGACGTGGTTTGGCAGCGTGGGCATGGTGACCGAGTTCAGCGCATACCATAACCGTTTTCCCGAACGGTTCGAAGAGGGGTTGTGCCGCGATGTGGATGGGCACCCGGTCAAGGTTCCGTGGCTCACCGATCATCAGTCGAAGGGGGTTCCTTACTGGTGGTGTTGCACACGGCAGCCGCTGTTCCGCCAGTTCGTTCGCGACCGCGTTGTCGAGACCATTCGGGCGGGAGCCCAGGGATTGCACATCGACGATCACCTTGGCACGGCGGGGGGGCTCTGGCTTGGGATTTGTTTCTGTGACCGGTGCGTTGACGGTTTCGGCGCCTACCTCGCGGGATTACCGGCGGCGGACCTCGATCGCCTGGGCATCCGGGAACCTCGCTCGTTCAATTACCGTGACGAGGTCCGGACGTGGATCGCGGCTGGGGGCGGCGACGCAAAGCGCAACGCGACCGGGCATCCGCTCTGGCGTCATTGGTCCATCTGCCAGGGACGCGGCGCCGCGGCGTTCATGCTCGAACTGCGGGAGCTGGCCGCCCGGACGGCGGGCCGCCCCATTCCGGTTGGGGCGAATGCGGGTTTGCTCTGGCCGGGCCACCTGACGGATTACCAGGCGCTCGATCTGTTCACCGCGGAGACCGATCACCGCGCCGAGACGCGGAAGCCAACCGACCTGCCGCTGGTGGCGTATCGCCTGGCGGAGTCGATGGGCCGGCCCTACGCCGCGACGGCGAGCGGCGGCGACTGGGCATTCATCAAGGAGCACAACCTGCCCGGCCTTGTGCGTTGCTGGATCGCGTTTTCGTATGCGGCCGGCCAGCGGCTGATGGCGCCACACCGCCAGTGGTGCCACACATCCGAAAAAGGGACCCATTGGTACGACGGCCCATCCGAGAGATTCGCGCCGCTCTATCGCTTTGTTCGGGACCACGCGGGGTGGTTTGACGGCCATGCGACGCACGCGGATGTCGGTGTCGTGTTTCCCTACCGCAGTTTCGTCAAGAACCCGCACCGGTGGTTCGACCTCTGCAATTCTCTGGCGGCGGCCAACCTTAGCTACCGGTTGCTCGTCGCCGGCGACGAGACCGTGGATCACCCGCTCAAAGAGGCTGAGATCGAGGCCTGTCGCGCCCTGATCACCGTCGACACCGGCGAGTTGTTGCCGGAGGATGGCCAACGGCTGGCGCGGCCTGTGCCTGGCCAGCGTCGATTCGAGTCAGCGGGCGAGGCGATCGAGGCTGTGGCGCCCGCGGCGAAAGTGGAGGCGGCCCGTGCGGTGCGCGTGCTGTGCCGGACACGCGCGGGGTCGGCGGTGATCCACGTGTTGAACTACAGCTACGATCCCAGCCTCGATGATGTGACGCCGGTCGAGAACGTTCGGCTCACGGTCGATGCATCGGCGTTGGGTTTGACGAAGGTGGATCGGGCCACGCTCCTCACCCTGGACGGTTCTGAAACACGCGTCGAGTGTCGGGACGGCCAGGTGACGATTCCCCGGCTCGGTCTCTGGGCCCTGGTCCGCCTCGAAAGCGGCCGACAATGACCGCATCCAAAGATCGCCAGTCAAATGTCAACACTCCCATGATGACTCCTCGCCGCGAGTTCCTGAAGACGGTCGGAGCCGGCCTTGTGGCCGCGCCGTTCGCCACGTCCTGCGCCTCGCGCCCGTTGCCTCCTGATCCGATCAAGCCGATTCGAGGCAGTTGGATCAGCGTTTGGTGGGACGATCGGCGGCATTTCTACTGGAACGATGCCTGTCTGCAGTTTAGCGCGGAGCAATGGCAGGCGGCGGTCAAGGACGTGGCGGACATCGGCATGGAGTACCTCGTCCTGCTGGCCGTCGCGAAGGGTGGCAAGGCGTTTTACGACACGCCGGTGCTGCCGAAGCTCGACATGGGGTGTCCGGACCCCATCGAGGCCATGCTTGCCGCCGCCGACCGGTATCGGGTGAAGTTCTTCATAAGCAGCGACTGGTACGGCGAATGGGACGCTGCGGCGCTGAGCGATCCGGATCGTGCCCGGAGGCGTTTTCAGATGATGGAGGAGATAGCGGGGCTGTACAGCCATCACCCGAGCTTCTACGGCTGGTATTGGCCGAATGAGGCCTGCTTGGGGCCCTATTTCGCGGATGCGTTCGTCGCCTACGTGAACGCCAGCAGTCGCGAGGCCCGGCGTCTGACACCACGCGCGAAGACGCTCACGGCGCCGTATGGGACCCACCGCGCGGTTTGCGACGACACGTTTACGCGGCAATTGGAGAAGTTGGACGTCGATATTATTGCGTATCAGGACGAAGTGGGATGCATGCGGATGACTCCGGGCGAGAGCGCGCGCGCGTTTCTGGCGCTGCGTCAGGCGCACGACCGCGTCCCGCAACGGGCGCTGTGGGCCGATGTCGAGACGTTTGCCTGGGAAGGGCCGCCGAACAAGCAGACCAGTCCGTTAATCCCGGCCCCGTGGGAGCGGGTGCGCGGGCAACTCGAAGCGGTGTCGCCGCACGTCGACGCGATCCTGATCTACCAGTACCAGGGGCTCATGAACAGGGCGCGGAGCCGGGCCTTTGCGGGGCATCCCGACTCGACGCGCCTTTATCTGGACTACGTTCGCTGGCTCAGAGGGAAGCGAGATGCGGGCTAAGGGTCTGTGCAAAAATTAATTCCGGTTTTGCTGGAGGGGATTTGGCTCGCTGGCGAGGCGCGACGAGGGAGCATACCCGAAGCGGTCTGTGACCGAGGAGCAATCCCGCGGCCGCGGGACCAGCGAGCCAAATCCCCCCAGCCCTCCGGGGCGGGGCGACACCGGGCCATCTGC
>DAOOQY010000095.1:0-9600 GCA_035389025.1 Verrucomicrobiota bacterium | reverse complement strand
GTCTGGCCCTGGGGCACCAGAATCGCGTCACCCACGGTCGTCGGCGGACGATTCGCGAGCGTCAGCGTGGCAGATTCGCTCACGGCGGTGCCCAGGGTGTTTCTCACGACCAATTGGTAGGCGCCCGCCTGGCTTGGCTGGACGTCGCTGAGCGTGAGCGTGGCGTTGGTCGCCGCGGGAATCGGGACCTGATTGAATCGCCACTGGAATGCGAGCGGTTCGGTTCCACCGGCCCAAGCTGTGAATGTCGCGGTCGCGCCGCGCGCCACCGCCTGCGACTGCGGTTGGGCCAGCAGAAGGGGAGCGAGGAAGACGCGCGTGCCCGAAAGGGCCAGATCGAAGCTCAGATCGGTGCTGCCGGGTGAGGCCTGATGCACTTCAACCGCGAGCACATTCGGACCTTCGCGCAGGCGCGCAGGCGTGACTGACTGGGTGAAGATCGCGCTTTCCTCGGCCCCGGATGCGGCGTAGCTGGCGAGTGTCCCGCTGTGAATTGGCCCATCCGGGAGGTTGCTTCGATACACCTCGATTCCATTCAAGTACACGGCGGCGCCGTCGTCGCGCAGCAACCCGACGGTGAGGTCTCTGTACGCGAACATGTTTGTGACAGTGAACAAATGCCGGAAATACGACGTGACATGTTTGTTGGCCGAATCAGGCCCGAACCCGATCAGTGTCGCTTCCGGACGGCCCTCGCCGGCATCGCCGTACCCGAGTTCGGCGCCCCCCGATTTCCAGCCTGAATCGTCGAACTCAAGAGCCGTCCAAGCCAGGTCGGGAGCCGAGCCGTCATCGAGGTACTTCCATTGCGAGCCGGTCGGCACGACGGTGGATGCCGCGACCGTGCCGGTCGAGAGCCCGACGCGCGCGACAGCGGAGGTGCTGGCCAGGCCGAAGGAGTCCAGGGCGACGGCCTGGAGTTCGTAGACGCCTGCCGGGACGGCGGGCCAGGAGAACTCGAACGGCGGCGCGAGCAGTTCGGCGAGAACGGTTGGCCCCGCGTAGAGGCGCACGCGGTCGATCTGGCCGGCAGCCGGCTCGGCTTCCGCGGCCACCGTGATCGTGCTGCCCGCGAGCAACACGGCGCCATCGGCGGGCGCAACCATGCGCACAACGGGCGGAGGCGCAATCACGGTGACTTCCGTCGCGTCCGACGTTGTCGCGCCGAGGCGGTCATCGACCGCCACGGCCCGCAACAGGTGCGCGCCCGGCGGCGGATTCGTCCATACGAATGTGTAAGGCGCCTCCGTGACTTGGGCGAGCTTCTGGCCGTGATTGAAGAACTCGACGCGGACGATTCGGCCGTCGCTGTCTTCGGCGGATGCGGCCAGGAACAGATCGGCGGGCCAGTGCAGCACGGCGTTCTGGCCGGGTGCGGTGAGTTGCACGGCGGGCAACGTGTTGGGCTGATTCACTGCGCCAGCCGTGGGTGTCGAGGCAAACCAATTGGTCGGTTCGTTGCCGTAGGAAGCGAGCGTTCTTCGCTGCAGCGAGGCGCCCGACCCGTCGGCCCCGGCCGGCCACGGAGCCCGGTCCATGTAGTGCACCTTGTCCACGAGCATGTCAGATGTCTCCTGGCCCTGCGCAACGGCCGGTTGCACCAGTTCGATCGTGTCCTCGTCGTTGGCGAGCCGCCCCTGCCAAGGCCCGTGCAACGGCACATCAGGCGGAATGGCGTAGAGCGAAATGAAAGAGGCGCGCGCTTCGGCGTCCGCAACGGGATCAAAGCCAACCACCAGCAGGCGGTGGCCCGACGGCAGCGCGGCGCCAGGCGGGAATGCGAACGCCACACCGTTGCGCAGCCGCCATGGAGTGTCCGGCATCGCCGGGTCAGACAGCGGAACGTTCGTGGTTGAGGTGTTCGCGAGTTCGATGAAGCTGGCCGGCTGGTTTGTGATTCCGGTGGCTGCCGGGTGATACATGATCTCGGAGATGACAACTGGGCCTGCACGCGGCGCGGCATTCGGTTCGCCCAGGGTGACCGAAGCCAACGGCGGATAATCCACTTCACCCACGCTGTTGGTGTGCCGGCCGACGCTGACGCCACTGGCGGTCGCCTCGAAACCGAACCCCTGCGCGTAGCCGGTCAAACGCCCCGCTTCGTCCGCACTGAATACCCAGGCGTCGTCACCGTCCGCGCCCAAGGCGAAACTGGGGGGCTGCCCCGGCGTCGGGTTGAAGTGGGTTTCGGTGAGGACGGCAAAGCCGAGAGCGGGAATGATGGTCGGCGAAGGCAAACGGTACTTTTCCGGGGCGGAGAAGGTGTCGGTGAGGAACCATCCACCGATGTCGATCGGGGCGTCGGTTGGGTTGTGGAGTTCGATGGCATCCTCCTGGGGACTGGCCGAGTGGGCGAGGACTTCGTTGATGACAACAGGCGGCAGGTTGGGCAGCGGCGGATCGAGCAGCCCCGGGGTGCCGCCGAGGCCCCCGTTGGGGCGCCAATTCTGCCGATCACTCCATCGAGTCCACTCGACAGTGTCATCCGCAACGGCCAGCGAGAAGCCGTGCCCATCCGTGATCGGACACCAGAGGTCGTCGTAGGCGAATTCGAGGATTTTCTCGCCATAACCGTCCTCGAGGCGGAGGCGCTCACCGCTGTTGTCCAGCAGCCCGGTGTATTCGCCGGCCACCGGGAGGCCGGTTCCATAGCGCAGCGAGAACGCGTCGGCATTGCGCACCACCAGAACCCGGGCCCCCGCTTCGAGGGTGGTGATCGAGCCGGCGGCGAAATCGAATTGAATCCCCTCGGTGAATCTGACGCCGCGCAGATCGAGCGCGACGGAACCCGTATTGCGCAGTTCGATGAACTCGAATTCGGACTCATCGAGGTCCGGATGCCCGGCCAACGGCGCCGGATGGTACATGATTTCGGTGATGCGGAGGGACTGCTGGGCTGGGCTCGGAGAGCCGGTGTAGGTCCGCGTGTGAACGAGCCGCCCGCGCGTGTCGGTCAGTGTGAGTGTTTCTCCCCGGGCTGAAAGGTCGCCTTCGTAAGGGCCCAGGACGAGCCGTCGTTCGCCGCCTCTGGGGCTGGTCGAGCGGGCGCGGAAGGCCCGGACGTCGGGCGAGACGAACAGCGCCGCGCGCGCGGGAAGAACCGTGCCGGGTTTGAAGGTGAAACGGACGGCGCCGTCCAATTGCCAGCCGGAGAGATCGACCGCATAGGCGTTGGCATTGGTGATCGAGAGCCACTCCTCGGACGGGTGGCCGCTGGCGGGCCGGTACTCGAGACTGCCGATCTCGACGACGGCATCGGCGGGTTGCGGGAGCGGGATTTCGCCGCCGTTGGTGACGGACAGGGTGCGGAACAGGTAGACCCGGCGTCCCGGAAGAAACTGATTCCAGATGCGGTCGACCGCCTGGGTGATCGTCTCGCGCGTGCCCCATGTCCCCCATTTGGCCAGATCGAGGGCGGCGTCGGGGGCGATCCGATCGCGCAACGCGCGGCTCTTGATCCGGTAGAAATCGTTTGTGGCGGGCGTGGCCAGCGGCTGGAATAGGTCATCCATCAGCGTGCGCAAGCGGCGCAGGAACATCTGGCGCGTCGCCGAGGTGTTGTAAAGGGGGCTGAAGATGATGTTGCCGCTGCCAATGAAGATCGATTGATTGGTGTAAATCTGTTCATCGTAGTAGGCATAAGAACTGGTCCAGACCCGCCCGAAAGAAAGGTCCACGTCCCACGGCATCGCCATCCATTCGCGTGTGCCATCGCTGTCCCGGTAGAGGTAGTAGTTCTTGTGGCAACAGTCCGTGTCCGCCGTAATGATCTTGGCCGCCAGGAAGTCAATCATCCGCGGCACGTCGAGGTTGTCGTACATGAAGGCCTCCCGGGCCGTTGCGCCGCCCTGGGACATCCCCTGGATGAGCGCGGCCAGATCGGCGGTGCCCTCGTTCTTGCGGGTCTTCTTCTCGTTGCCGGCAGCGCTGTCGGCCGAGTTGTACATCTTGTAGAGGGCCCCACGGGGGTCCAGCCCCAGGCGTTCGAGGAAGTTGTCATCCCCGTTCTCGACCAGGTTGGCGACGCTGAAGAACGCCCCGTTCTGTTGAACCCGCACCACAAACGCAAAGTGGCTCAGCGCTCCCGCGTCACGATAGGTTTCGTGTGCCAGCACATTCCGCATGTGAGACTTGTCCGCCCACGTGGTGAGCAGATTCAAGTCATCGACCCGCGGCGCGTCGTCGGACCACCGGAACTTGTAACCCGGGTTGAAATCGAGGTCGTAACTGCGTTTGGGGAACCCGCGCGTGGACTGGCCATGGATGGTCGCTCCCACGTTGTCGTAAAACTCGCCTTCGAAGAACAGGGATCCACTGGCCCGTGTGTCGGAGTTCGCTGCGGACGGGTTCTGAATGAACCAATGCAACACCGGAAGTTGCGAGGCGTCGAGCGCAGGGTCGCGCACCACTGTGCCGCGGTATTGGGGGCTGCGCAGCGGGTCGGTGTAGGCCGGCAGCCGGGTCGCCCGCCCCTGATCGTCCGCGGCGAGAATCGCGTAGCGGACCATCTGTCCGGCGCTGGCCGCCGCCGCCGGGATGCGCGCCGCGTAAATGCCATCGCCTGCATCGCCGTCTTCGTGGGCGCCGTCGTCGCGCATTGGAATGGACGCTTCGCCCGCGTACATGACGCGATAGCGAAGGGTGACTGCGCCGACCGGACGGACAGTCGATGTGACGCGCGCCCGGACGATCAGGTCCTCTGAATCCTCTGGCACGGCGGGCTCATGTTCCACCTGGCTGACGATTGGCCCGAGCGCTGCCGTCCCGGAGCCATTCTCCTCTCCGGGAGTCGGTTCGGGAAAGTAGACATGCGAATCGAGGCTCAGCCCCAGACACCCGCCCGCCAGTTCAGGGGCCAGCAGAAAGTCGGCGTCGTCAGCGCTGATGTTCAGGCCCTGAATGGCCAGCACGTTCGTGCCACTGACCAGCACATCCCGATAGCGCGTGAGGTCGAACGATTCGGACACGAGAGTCTCGTCCGGCGTGCGAGCCGCATCGGCCGCTGTGTTCCAGGCAGCGCCCTCGGAAGGAACCTGATCGATGACGACCGAGAACGTCACCTCGTCGCAGTGATCGGTCCGCTGGCCATCCGTGCCGAGCGGGTCCAATGCGAAATCAAGCGTGTCGCCCGCCGCAAGGTCGGCCACCGTGAGGTTTGTGCGCACGCCTGTGGTGTCGTCAAAGGCAACAGTGGCCTGATACTGCTCATCGCCATTGACGAACACGCGGAGGGTGGCGCCATTGCCGCAGGCCGGGTTTTCCTTTGCGAAAGCCACCTGGCAGACAAACGTCCCTGGCGCCTCGCACACCCAGCGGCGAATCACCCAATGCGCCCCACCGCTGTTCTCTCCGTTGCACAACCAACCGCCTTGCGTGACGGCGTCCCAGGGCGGATTGGCGGGTCCCAGGACCCACGCGCCCCCATTCCACGACCATTGCGGATTCGAACTCACGAAGTCACGACCGGCATCGTACTGGCGATCGGCATCCGCCGCGTGATCGTAGAACCCGTAGTACCAGTTGTTGAAGCCCTGCTGGCCGGCGAAAGACCAGTCCGCGGCGCTGTTGGCAAGCACGCCCCCAGACGCCGTCACCGGCGCGTTGCGTTGAGCGATTGGGAAGCCGTTGAGATAGGCCGCGAACCCGTCGTTGTAGCGGATGTTCAATGTCAGCCGATCCAGGGCCGCGAGGTTCGTGACGACAAACGGGATGCGCAAATAGGCCGTCGGGTTGACTCCCCGCATCACACCCTCGATGTCGCTGCCAATCAGACCGCCCGGCATATTGAAACCCACCCCGGTGACCACCGCGGTCCAGTCGGCGTCGTCGAAATCGGGGCGCACCCAGTTGGTTCCCAGATCGCCGTCGCGCGGGACCAGCAACCTGCCGGGCGCTCGAGGCCCAACCAATGCAAGACTCGTCGGGAGCAACGGCAAACCGTAACTGATGTCCTCCGCCTGCGGAGGATACGCCGGACTGTAAGCCGTGGCGAGAGTCCGTCCGTCGGCTTTGACCAATGCCAGGAATTCGCCCGGCGTGCTCAAACGGAAATCGGTGTGAAGCGGACGCCCGGGAACACGGCGGTCCTTTCCTGACGCGAAGACGACGAGATACTGGCCGGGGGCAATGTTGGTCGAGGGAAACTGCCACTTCTTGAGTTGGCCGGCATCGTCGGTCAGCGACCATCCTGCCAAATCGACCGGGAGGTCGCCCGCGTTGTGGATTTCGATCCAGTCTTCAGAGTCGCCATCCTCGTCGTCGAGCGTGCGCAGGTTGCTGGCCTGGAATTCGGACAGCAGAACCTCGCCATGGCCGATGGCAGTGGCGAGCAAACCAGCGGCCAGCAACGATCGCACCGCCCATTGCGCGCGGAATGAAACTCTCATGGTCTGTTCACGATTCACTGACTGGCAAGGACCATAACATCCAAGCCGCCCAGGGACAGCAAGAACCGTGCAATTGACCCGCCCCCCGTTTGAATTTAACGTCTCTTGACGGCCGCCGAAGGCCGGAACCTGTGTCGTGGAAACAGCACCCGCTCAATCCGATCCGCCCGGTCTGGATCGCCAGCGACTCGATGTGGACATCGTCTGCATCGGGTTCGGTCCGGCGACGGCCGGGTTTCTGACAGCGCTTTCGAAGCAACTCGTCAATGCCGATGGCAGTCCGGCCGTTGAAAGCGCGGTTATGCCCGGTCTGCCCCTTCAGGTCATGTGCTACGAGCGCGCCGACGACATCGGCTTTGGCGTCTCCGGCGTGGTGACCCGCGGGCATGGCCTGCGGACGACTTTTCCCGATCTTGACCGGGCCGGCATCCCAATGAGCGCACCGGTCGCCCAGGAGAAGGTCCTGTATCTGCTCGACCCGATCGGCGCGAGCCGGCGGTCGGCAGTCCTGCGGGGCGCGGACAGGATGCTGCGTCTGTTCAAAGGCGTTTTGCCGATGAGGCATCAGGCCCTCGAACTGCCTTGGACGCCGTCGTTTCTTCACAAACGCGGCGGTCTCGTGCTCGGGTTGGGACAGTTTCTGCAGTGGGTCGGCGCCCAGGTGCAGAGCAGCGGCGCGGTTCAGATCTGGCCAGGGACACCGGTTGCCCGAGCCCTGATCGAGAACGACAAGGTCGTCGGAGTCCGCCTCATCGATCAAGGGGTCGATAAACTGGGACAAGCCAGCGACGGCTTCCTGCCAGGAATGGACATCGGGGCGGCGCTGACAGTTGTCGGCGACGGCCCGGTAGGCCCGATCGGCCAGCAACTCGACGCCCATTTCGGTTTGCCGCCGGGCCACCACATCCGCGATTGGGCGGTGGGCATGAAGTTCGTCGTCGACTTGCCGGAAGGGACGCCGCTCGAAGCCGGCACCGTCTTGCACACCTTCGGCTATCCCGAGCCGGAGATATTCGGTTTCTTGTATGTGCATCCCAACCGGGTGGCGTCACTCGGCATCTTTGTGCCATCGTGGTTCGACAGCCCGATCCGCACCGCCTACGACTATTTGCAGCACTGGATGAGGCATCCGTATCTCTGGCGCTTCCTCGATGGGGGCAAACTGCGCTCCTGGGGCGCCAAGACGTTGGGCGAATCCGGGCGGCGCGGCGAACCGCATTTGGCGGGCGACGGATACGTGCGCATCGGCGAAGGCAGCGGCAGCACCAATGTCCTCACCGGCTCCGGCGTGGATGAGGCATGGGTGACGGGGACGCTGTTGGCGGAGGCCGTGCTCGAACTGATGAAGGCCAGGCAGCCCTTCACCAGGGCCAACCTGGAAGCCGCCTACCTCAGACGCCGCCGTTCGAGTTGGGTCGAGCGCGAGGCTCTGATCGCCGAGAAATCGCGTGACGGTTTCCAGAAAGGCGTGATCCGCGGCATGATCGGCATGGCGCTGGCCGGGCTGACAAACGGGCGATTCACACTGACAGGGTCCCCGGTGCCTCCCTGGAAACGAATTCCCACTGTCGAAGCGTATTACCGCGGACGCGTCACGCCGTCAGAGATCGAGCGCCTGCGTGAGGAATGCCAGGTCAAGGGCGTTTCACTTCACGCGGTCTTGATGGAGAAAGTCGGCTGGCCTTCCATCCCGCGCGATGGGCAATTGCTGGTGTCTCATCAGGATGCCCTGCTCATGGGGGGCAAAGTGCAGGCCCCCTCCGGCTACGCGGATCACGTCGTCTTTCTCTACCCGGAATTGTGCGTGCGCTGTGGCACGAGAATCTGCATCGAGGCCTGCTCCGGCCAGGCGATCACGCCCGGCGAAGGCGGAGTCCCCGTGTTCGACCGGGAGAAGTGCATCCACTGCGGCGTCTGCTACTGGAATTGCGCCACGCCTCTTCCGGGGCAGCCTGACCGCACCAACATCTCTTTCCGTGCCGGCACCGGAGGTCTCCACTCGGCCGAGAACTGAGGCGCGGTGCGTCTCAACGTTTCAGCGGCTTCGGCTGATACGGCGGGTGTGGAAGTGTGTCGGGAGTGACCCGGACGTCCGTCGTAAGTTTGAGGGGAGCCGGTCCGCCCAGCGGATACGTCAACTCGACGAAGAAGGCCGTGTAGCCTTGGCTCGGGGAGGTGACGCGTCCGAGGTAAGCTCCGCGGGCGTCCTGTTTCAACACCTGGTGTGTCCAGACGGGGCCGATGACATCGAGCCTGAAATCGCGCGCCGCGGGATTCGTGGCCTGCCAGAGCCGGACTTCGGTCGGTTGATCGACGGTCCGGACCCTGATCGCGTCCTCGCCCTCGTGTTCCCAGGAGAAACGCGGAAGAGGTGTGCGGTTGAGGATTGCGTGGTGCCAGGCCATGAGCGTCTCCCATGCATCGGTGTTCTTGAGCGAGTGATCCGCGTTCGGGACGCACCGCAGGTATTTCACGCCCGGCAGTCGGTCAAAGTAGAACTGCGAGGAGTCAGGCAGGAAGAACTGGTCCCCACTCGCGTTGACGATCAGCTTGGGCATTGTGAGGCGATCCCGATACTCGAACGGCTCGACAATCCGCATGAGCCGCTTGAATTCGGGTGTGTCCATCCAGTCCATGATGCCCGCGCCGACGTAGTCCTCGACGGCCGGGGCGAAGAAGCCGTACGTGCGGTAATGGTGCTCGAACGACGGCACGATATTGAGCACGTCGATCACGATGGGGCAGACCGCCACCACCCGCTTGTCCACGACCGCCGTTGTCCAGGTCGTCCATCCGCGCTTCGAGCCGCCGGCCACCATGTACGTGTCCACCTTCGCCCCGCCCCCGTCCGGGCTGGCGCAGAATGCGCTCACAGTGTCCATCGCGCGCACGACTGCCTTGGTCATCGGCAGCCGGGCCGGCCACCGGTCGTCTCCAGTCCGCAGGAACTTGTCCCAGGTGTAGGCGATCAGATCGTCTTCGACCCGCTCGCGTCCGTCGTGTCCGAAGACGAGCGGTTGGTTGGGCACCATGCGCAGTTCGGCGGCCACCGAGCGGGTTTCCCGAGCCATCCGGATCAGTGCGTCGGACGGTTTCGGCAGTCTGTTGTCCTTGTTGTTGCCACCACCGATCATCAGCAGAGCGGTCGAGTGCTCGAGAGCATCGGGCCGCGCAACGACCAGCCAATGGCGCCAAAGGGTGCGATCGACCTCGT
>DAOOQY010000094.1:0-9642 GCA_035389025.1 Verrucomicrobiota bacterium | reverse complement strand
TCAAGTGGTCAACTTCCCGTGAGCAGACCCGGTAAACTCCCCGTGAGCGCCAACGCTGATCGCACTCACACTCGCAGTCACCCTGCAAACCGCCTTGGCCCAGGAGTACCTCAGCCGCGAGGAAACGCTCAAATACGCGTTCCTCGTCAGTCTGGACCTGCCGCAACTGACCGGTACACCCCTGGCCACCGATGTCGACGTCAAGCGGGCCGTCGCCATGCGCGACGGCGACTACGGGGCCATGGTCCTGCCTGAAGCCAAGCTGGCGCCCGAGGCGCTTGCCAAGCCCGACCACGGCCCCGTCGCGGTGGGCCAACTCTGGCTCCACCACCTCACCCCCATGCGGGATGGCTGGGGAATCCCGGCACACGAACTTCGTCTCGTGGACGTGAACCACAACGAAGGAACCGCCTCCGTCGTGCAATGCACCCTGGCGGTGCGCCGGGCCTCCCCAGGCCAGTTGGAACTCGCCATCCTCGGTCGGACCAAAGAGGCGCTCCTGTCCGTTCCGCTCAAGCCCCTGGAGGCAAAACCACAGTCGCAACCGATCGAAATGGCAGCCACGCGTGAGGCCTCCGATTCCGGCCAGATCATCCTCCGCATCCTCGGACGCTATGAAGCCAGGGTGCCCGTCACCGAGCTTTGAGGCCCACCCCCCGGTTCCCTGCGCCATGTCGGTGGCATTCACGCCAAAACGAGCGGTCCGCTGCCGGCCCTTCCTGGCCGCGGACCTCACGTTCTACCTGCGCCACGGATTCGCACTCCTGTCGGGGGTTAGCCTGCCGGATGTCGGCCTGCCGTAGTGGATGCTGAAGCGGTCGGTGTAGCGGAACACATCACCCGGAGAGGGCCAGTCGGTCAACAGACTTAGCCCGGATATTTCACACGCTTCGCGAGGAACCGCAGCCGGGCTATTGGCTACTGTCGCACGCGGTAGAAGCGCTGGACATCGGGGCCGGGAATGATGACGTACGGATTCGCCGCAGGGACGATGTCGAGATAAGGCCCGACAACGTTGGTGGCGCTCTGGAGTCCGTACCCGGCCGGCCAGCTCAACACCAGTTGTCCTTCGGTCAGCGTCCACTCGAGCCGCGGGCCGGCGAGTTCGAGTCGCACTTCGTCGCTGGTCACGGCGCCGTCCGGGTTTGTCACCAGCACACGGTAACGGCCAGCTTGCGCAGGACTGACGTTGGAGAGCGTCAGCACGGCGTCTGTCGCTCCCCAGATCGCCTCGCGCTCGAAGGCCCACTGATAGCGGAGCGGCAGGGCGCCGATCGCCTCGACGGCGAAGAACGTGGCGGCGCCCTCGCCGACCGTCTTGCCGATCGGTTGCCGCACAATGATGGGCGGAGCCGGCTCGTAGCGGAACCGGATGGCGTCCGCCACCGCCTCCGCCGTGCCATTGGCGAATTGATCGGTGATCACAACCGCTCCGCCCAGTTCGGCCTTGAAGGGGAACACCCCCAGCGCCAGCCAGCCAGAACCCTCGCCAATGCCGTGCATGACCGGGGCCACACCGCCGGCGTAAATGACAAAGTGCTGCGGGGGGGTGAAGAAGGCGAAGGGAAGGTCCAGCGCATGAGTCGAGAGTCGGTAGTTCCCCGTGCGAGGGAGGGCCGTGGTGAAGGTGACGGAGTTCAAGCCCATGCCCTGGCCAATCGCGAGGAAATCGGTGCCCACCTGAGTCCGGTGGGTGTCCGATCGCCACGGGCCAAGCACGGTGGCTTCGAGGTTGTCCACAACCACGTCGTCCGTTCGCAAAGTCAGCACTGCATCCGTACTGGCCGCCTGCCCGTGCGTGTTGCTGACCAGCACGCTGTAGGCGCCGGTGTCCTCAGGTGTAATGGAAGGCAACGTGACCGTGGCTTGGTTGGCTCCAGGCAACACGATTCCGTTGTGCCGCCACTGGTACGCAAGGGGCCCGACACCCACGACCGCGACCTCGAACACCGCGCTGCCACCCGCCGCGGCCGCGAGACTCGAGGGCTGTTCGAGGATGAAAGGCGCCAGGGGCACCACCTCGACCCGGACAGCGATGCTGCGCACCGCACTGGTGGGAGTCGCGACCACGACCTGGTAGAGGCCGGTGTCGGTTGGTTGCGGCGCGACGAGTTCGAGCCACGCGTTGGTGGCGTGGGGGAGGTTGGCGCCGTTTCGCAGCCATTGATAACCGAGCGGTCCTTGCCCCACGGCCTCGACGGTCAGGGTGGCATCGGCGCCCGCCACGAGCGTTTGCGGTTGCGGTTGCCGGACGATGGTCGGACCGCCCAGCACCGCCAGGTTCAGATGCTCGCCGGCTGCCACGGCGACCACGTTCGACAACCCGGCGGGTGGCGTGAGCAAACCGTTGCGATTGGCGCCCCAGATCGTCACGGTGCCGTTGGTGGTCACGGCGATCTCGTGCGTTGCAATGATCGTGATGTTGGGCGGCTGGTGGTACGGCGCGTAGTGGCTGTCGGCGGACGGCGACCCGAGCGGGCCTTCAGGGTTCTGGCCGATGATGCGGGAGGTGCCCCAGTACAACAGGTGCCCATCGGCGCGGCGGGCGAGGAACCCGGCGCTGCCCATGATCGCGACAATGTTCGACAGGCCGTCCGGCATCGCCTGGACCTCACCCCACGACACCACGCTGCCATCCGCCTTGAGCGCCAGACTGCGCGTGTCGCTGGCGGCCAGCGAGACGACGTTGGTGAGTCCGTCGGGCGGACGGGCCTGGCCGGAGCCGTTGTAGCCCCAACCGACGACCGTGCCGTCCCCGCGCAGAGCGAGGTTGTGCCCCGAACCCGCGGCGATGTCCACGACGTTTGTCGCCTCCGCTGGAATCGTGACCAGGCCGGCGGCGTTCGTGCCCCAGGCGACGATGCCGCCATCGGCGCGCAGCGCGAGGCTGTGATGCCAGCCGGTGGCCACGGCGATGACATTCGACAAGCCCGCGGGGACCGTCGCCTGCCCGTATTCGTTGGCGCCCCAGGCGGTCACGGTGCCGTCGGCGCGCCGGGCCAATACGTGCCGGTCGGCGCTGAGCGCCACGGCGTTGGTCAGGTCGAGGGGAACATTCAACTGACCGAAGTCGTTGGTGCCCCAGGCCACCACGTTGGGTTTGACGCGCAAGGTGAGTTGCGCCGGCGGGCTCGAGGTTTGGCCGAACGCGTTGCGGACGCTCACGTGATAGCGGCCCTCGTGGCTGAGATCGACGTTGCGGAGAAGCAGCGTCTCGAGAGTCGCGCCATCGAGGGCGTTGTCGTTCCAATACCATTGGTAACTCAAGGGCTCGGCGCCTGTCGCCGCCACTTGCCACATCACATCGTCGCCGAAGAACGCCACGCGATTGCTGGGCACCGCCGTCAGATGCGGCTCGGCGGGGATCAGAGTGAGGAGTGCGTTGGCGCTGAGCACCGAGCCGCCGTTGTTGCTGACGCGCACGCTGTAGCGTCCGGCATCTTCAGGCGCGGCACTGCCGATCACCAGCACCGGCCCGGTTTCGCCGGGCAAGTCGACGCCCTCGCGCTGCCATTGATAGCGCAAGGGCGGTGTGCCAACCGCCTCGACGTTGAACGTGACGCGCGTGCCGGCCGGCACGGCGTGGGAAAGCGGTTGCGTGACGATGCGCGGCAACTCGAGCAACGTCAGTTGGGCGACGCGGCTGGTAACAGCCCCAAGCTCGTTGGTGACGATCACCTGGTAGCCGCCGACCCGCGCGGCGCTGGCGGAACTGATGCGATACAGGTCATTGGTTGCGTTGAGCACATCCGCGCCGTTGAATTGCCACTGGTAGCGCAGCGGCGGCGCGCCGGCGGCGAGCACGGCAAACGTCACGATCGAGCCTTGGACGGGCGTCTGGTCTTCGGGTTGCGCGAGCATTTCCGGGGGCCGGCCCAGGCTGATCATGGCCTCACTGTAGGTCGCGCCGTCAGGGTTGGTGATCGTCACGCCATAGACACCCTCGTCCGCTTCGCCCGTCGCCTCCACGACGTACTCGGCGTTGGTCGCGCCCGGCAAAGGCTGCCCGCGGAATCGCCACTGAAACTCGAGGGGCGCGGCGCCTTCGACCCTGACGCCCAGAACGGCCGGTGCTCCGAGGGAAATGATTTGGGCGTCGAGCGGCTGGACCAGCACGGGGCCGGCCCGCAGGGCGAAGCTGTATCCGTAACCGGCGGCAATCGCGACGACGTTCGACAAGCCGCTGGGAGGCGGGGTGAGACCGAGGTCGTCGGAGCCCCAAGCCACGACGCGCCCATTCGCCCGCAAGGCAAGGCTATGGTCACCGCCAGCGGCAATCGCGATGGCGTCCTTCAAATCGGCGGGCACATCGCACTGGCCGGCGGCATTGGCGCCCCACGCGCTGACCGTGCCATCCCGGCGCAACGCCAGCGTGTGCTCGTACCCGCAGGCGACGTCGATGACGTTGGTTAGGTCGGGAGGCGTCGGCAGCCCGCGCGACATGACTACCGTGCCGTCGTCGAGCACGACCGCAGCGTGGTTGTAGCCGGCGGCGATCCTGACGACATTCGACAGGCCGCTGGGAAAACGGTCCGACTCCGGCGCCATGACAAGCGTGCCGTCGGTCCGCAGCGCCATCAACCATTGGCCCGCCGTCGCCAATTGCCGAATGCCCCGCAGTTGCGACCACCAGGCCGGCGGGTCGCCTCCCCCAGAACGCAGCACCTCGACAATGCCGTTGTTCATCAACGCCAGCACCGTTTCTCCGATGGTCACGACTTGGACCGCGCCTGTCGCCGCGAAGCTCTGAGAAGAGTTCGAGCCCCAGACCACGACGCTGCCGTCGCGCCGGATCGCCGAGGAGAGCGTGCGTATGATCGACGTCGCCACGGCAGCGACTTCGCCCAAAGTGGCCGGTGGCGCCACGTCCTCCAACTCGCCCCGCCCCCACACCACCACCCCGCCTCGGGCCGCGGGCCCGGGCAAGAACGGGGCGGGGTTGACGAGCAACGACGCCTTCTCGCTGACCGCCTGGCCCGCGAAGGTCCTCACTTCGACCGTGTAATCGCCTGCGTCCTCCGGTTGCGCGGCGTCGAGTGTGAACGCGGCTCCGGTCGCCCCGGGAATAGGCGCGCCGTCGTGACGCCACTGATACGACAACGGGGCGGGGCTGAGGGCGCGCACCTCGAAGGTGAACGCCTCGCCAATCGCCACCACGCCGCCCCGCGGGTGTTCGAGAATCACGGGTCGGTTCGTGCTGCCGACCAGCGCGAGGCTGAACGCATTGCCGCCGGCGACGGCCACCACATTGCTCAGGCCGGATGGGGAATTGCACTGACCGAACTCGTTGTCGCCCCACGCGACGACGGTCCCGTCGCGCTTGACCGCCAGGCTGTGCGCGCGACCAGAGCCGATGGCGACCGCGTCGCGCAGTGTGGTCGGCACGTTGCACTGGCCCTGGGCGTTGAACCCCCAGGCCACCACCGTGCCGCCCGCCCGCAGCGCCAGGAGGTGATGCGGGCCCGACGCGATGGCCCGGGCATCCGTGAGTTGTGCCGGCACTTCTTGCAGGCCGTCGTTCGCGCTGCCCCAGACAACGACTCTTCCGCTGCGCTGCAAAGCCGCGCTGTGCTCGGCGCCGGCAGCCACGGCGATCGCGTCGCGCAGACCCTCCGGGACGTTCGCCTGGCCGGAACCGTTGTAGCCCCAGGCGAACACCGTGCCGTCATCCCGCAACCCCACCGCGTGCTCGGCGCCATAGGCGACGGCCACCGCGCGGTTGGTTTCGATCGGGCCACAGGGGTTGCACCACGAATACGTATCGGCCGCGATCCGCCCATCCGCCGCCACCACCGCCGAGCCCCATCCGCCGGCGGCAACGGTGACAATCGGCTCGAGCTCCGCCCAACGGCGCGCGCTGGTGTTCCCGGTCCAGCCCCAGTGCAACACCTTGCCGTCGCCGCGCAACGCCAATGCGTGGCCTTCGCCCGTTGCCATGCCGAGGGCGTCGCCGACCGAGGCCACCGGGTCTCCTGGGAGCGCCGACTCGGCGCCCCAACTGACCAGGTGGCCCGCCGCCGGCACCGGCAGGACGGTGAGGCGGGCGACCTCGAACAGGCGCTCGCCTGCGCCGAACCGGGCCGCGACGGTGTAATCGCCCGCATCGGTCACGCCGATCGGATCGATGACCAACGTGGCGCTCGTTTGTCCTTCGAGTTCGACCCCGTCATGGAACCATCGGTAGCCTTGAACCAGACCTCTGCCATTCCCGGCATCCAACACGACACGCCGCCCGGGGAAATTGACCGGATGGAACCGTTCCACCGCGACTTCGATCGCCGGGCTGGACACGCGCCCGGCGGGCGTTACCCAGGTGCAGCAGTACGGACCGGCATCCGTGGGCAGGACGTTCGTCAAGGTCAGGTCTTTGACGTTCGGACTGGGGAAGTCCTCGCCCGCGAGTTGCCATTGAAAGCGCCCTCCTCCGCCGGGGCCATAGACGCTGGTCTGAAGCCAAGGCGCGTCCCCCGGCATCGCTTTGACGGGGCCGCTCACCCAGTCGAAACTCGGACGCTCCCACACCGTCAGACGGGCGACCAAACCGGTGACGCTACCGTAGGCATTGGTGACGGCGACGCCATATTCACCGCTGGCGGTGGTGAGGAGGTTGGACAGGACGAGCGTGTCGCTCGTGCGTCCTGACATGGGATTCCCTTTGAAGAACCACTGGTAAGCGAGCGGCGGCGACCCGCCGGCGCTGGCCCTCAATTCGAGATTCGTCGGCGCATACGCATCAATCTGCGTTGGAAGTTCGAGCAGGCGCGGTGTCGCCGCCAACACGGCCGCTTGACTCAGGAGCTGGCCATCGGGGTTGCGCACACGGAGCCGGTAGGCGCCATGGTCCGTCCACGCCAAAGACGTGAATTCGAGCGTCAGGTTGGTCGCATTTGGCAGCGCCAGGCCGTCCCGCTCCCATTGGAAGGCGAAAGGCTCGCGTCCGGCAACGGCCGCCGTAAGGGTGTAGGAAGCCCCCTCGACGATCAACGTCCCGACCGGTTGCCGCGTGAACACAGGCCCCGGCGTCAAAGCCAGGCTGAACGTTGACCCGGCGGCAATGGCGTTGACGCCCGCCAAACCCTCGGGGACTGCGAGGTCGCCGCCAGCGAGATCGCCCCAGGTGATGACACGACCATCCTCGAGTCGGGCCAGGCTGTGGCGATGCCCCGCCGCGATGGCGACGACACCGGCCAAATCCTCGGGCGGACGGCATTGGCGGGCGCGGTCCTCGCCCCAACCGACGACGCGCCCATCCGCCTGCAACGCGAGGTTGTGATTGAACTTCGACGCAATCGCCGTGAAGGGGAGCGTGTGGCTCGGCACAACGGTCTGCCAGTTGCCGTTGTAGCCCCACGCGACGACCTCGCCGTTCGTTTGCAGGACCAGACTGTGGAA
Source organism: Verrucomicrobiota bacterium (assembly GCA_035389025.1). GTDB lineage: Bacteria > Verrucomicrobiota > Verrucomicrobiia > Limisphaerales > J093 > MWFF01. The sequence continues at coordinate 2,250 of DAOOQY010000094.1, read as the reverse complement.
GGCGCCAGCCGCAATCGCGCGCGCCGGACCGAGTTCGGATAGGACGGTCGCCTGCCCATACTCGTTGGCGCCCCAGGCGACGACCGAGCCGTCCGGGCGCAACCCGAGCGTGTGATAGCCGCCCGCCGCGATGGCGATGAGGTTCGTCGCCTCGGACGGGACACTGGTTTGGCCCAGGCTGTTGTCGCCCCAGGCCCGCACCGAGCCGTCGGCCCGCAACGCGACGCTGTGCTGATGCCCGGCGCTGACCGCGACGACTTCGCCCAGGTCCGAAGGCACGTCGCACTGGCCGCGATGGTTGTCGCCCCAAGCCGCGACGGTGTGGTCCGCGCGCACGGCCAGGACATGGGCGAAACCGGCGTCAACCGCAATGACGGCTTCGAGGTCCAGCGGTTGGTCCACCTGCCCGAGAGCGTTCGTGCCCCACGCGGCGACGAACCCAGGGGCAGGAGTCGGTTGAGCGACGGCGGTGGACGCGAGCCACAAGGCCATGGCGAGAAGGCAGACGAGAGTGCTGGCCCGTCGGATGGCTGAGCCGCTCTCCATGAACCCCGTAGTCGCGGACGTGAGTCCGCGCCATTTCGCTCCGCCGAAGGGAGAGATCAGCGCCGTCTCACGACGGCGGCTACGGGGTTCATCTCCCCTTCCCGTGAACCTCGTGACTGCGCTCGTCAGAGCTTGATTGCATCCGCGCGTCCGGGCCCTTCCGCGCTCCGACAAGCGCAGCACCGGTCCCGGTTCAGTGAGTCCGCATGGTGTCGTCAAGGAGTCCCTTTCCCTTTGCGTCTTCGCGTCTTTGCGCCTTTGCGTTGAGTCTTCACTGAACGGAGGAGGCTTAGGGTAGTAACCGCAACCGGAAGTAGCGGGTGATGACCTCCGCAGCCGAAGGTGGTTCGTTGGTCCAAACGCCTTGCGCGGTGCTTGGCGCCAGTGGATCACCAAGCGGTTGCCACCTGCGGAGGTCTTCCGTGACCTCAGGCTGGTACGCGCGTCCGGGGACAGCGGTGAACGTCATCACGAATTGACCCGCGGCATTGAGGGCCGCCGACAACACCAGCGGCGGGAACACCGCCCCCGTGCGGCGCGCATCGCGACGGTACTGGGGCCAGGGGAACGCGGCGGCGGGAGTAGGCGCGTGCAGGGCCACCAACCGGCTGCGCGTCGCCACCAGGAGTCGCCCGTTTTTGTCGAGCAGCGGGGCTTCGGTGATCGCGGCAGTAGCGGCGTATTCCCAGAGCTTCGCGCCCTGAGCCGAGAGCGCATACACGCGCTTGTCGCCCGACCCGAAGTACACCGTGCCGTCCGCCGCCACCGCCCCCGCCGTTGTGATCATGCCGCCCGTCGCGAACGACCACCGCTTGGCACCGTCCGGACGGATCGCGTAGAAGGTGTTGTCGCGCGACCCGACGAACACCGCGCCGTCGGGTCCGATCACCGGTGAGGCGGAGACGGCGTTGCCGGTCTGGAACGCCCACAGCCGTCGGCCCTCGAACGACACCGCGTACACGCCGCGGTCGTCCGAGCCGAAGTAGAGTGTTCCATCGGCGCCGATGGCGGGGCCGCCGCGGATGACGCCGTTGACGTGGAAGGTCCAGCGCAGCGTGCCGTCCGGGTTCACCGCGTAGAGTCGGGAATCATCGGCTCCAAAGTACATCGCTCCGTCGGCGCCGATGACCGGGGCGGCCAGGATGCGGGCCCGTGCCTTGAATTGCAGGCGCTGGGTGCCGTCCGGGTTGAAGACATACAGGTTCCGATTGCGGTCGCCGAAGCAGAGCGCGCCGTCGGGCGCGATGGCGGCGGGAAGGGCGGTGTCATACACGCCGTTCCACGTGCGTCGCTCAGTGCCGTCGGCATTGAGTACATAGAACTTCGAGTCCGAGGCCCAGAAACATACCGCGCCATCGTCGAGGACCGCTGGCGTGCTGAACCCCGGCGCGATCTGTTTCCGCCACCGCAGGGTGAGGTCCGGGTCGAGCGCGTTGAACATCCAATCGCCGGTGCCGACGTAAACCGCGCCGTCCGGGCCGAGTGCGGGGGCGGTCGAAGCCTCAACCGGGTACTCCGCCACGACCTCGCCGGGGACCGCGATGCGGCGCACGCCGGCGTCACCCAGTGTGAACTCGCTCAGGCCGGCGGCGTTGGCGGCCCTGATCCAGTAGAAATAGTTCGTGCCGGCGAGCGCCGCGCGATCATCCCAGACGTTGGTGCCGGTGACGCCCTCCGCAACAAGCGCGGCGGCGGCGAGGGCGT
>DAOOQY010000093.1:0-9684 GCA_035389025.1 Verrucomicrobiota bacterium | reverse complement strand
GTCGCCGTGCGGCACGTGCGGCGCGAAGCGATCGAACACCTCAAGGCGGCGGCCAAGGCCGGTGGGGTCGCCGAAGACGAGCAGAAGCATGCCGAGAAAGAGGTGCAGAAGTTCCACGACGACTTCATCAGCAAGATCGATCAGCACGCCACCCAGAAGGAGAAGGAGATCATGACCGTCTAGAATCCTTGACCGGTGAAACTCGCTGTAAACAAGTCAAGTTTCTGTGCTGCGTTAAAGGGGTCAAGGATTCTCATGAGCGAGGCGTCGGGTGCCGGTGATCGTGGTTGCCACCCGGCGGCCACGAATTGTCACGCGCCTCCCTGGTCTGAGGCGAAGCCTCGCTCATTGTCCTTGAACACGACCGCGCCGGGCGTTGTCTCTTTGATTCACCGATATGAAATGGTCCTGGCGGGTCGGGCGCATCGCCGACGTCACAGTCTATCTCCATGCCACATTGCTGATCCTCATCGCGTGGGTCGGGTACGAGTACTACGCATGGCGGCATCGGGCGGGAGACGTTGTCGAGGCGGTGCTGTTCGTCGCGTGCTTCTTCGTCATCGTCCTCCTCCATGAGCTGGGCCACGCCCTCGCCGCACGCCGCTACGGCATCCGAACTCGCGACATCACACTGATGCCCATCGGCGGCCTCGCCCGGATGGATGCGCTTCCGGACAAGCCGCATCAGGAGTTGATCGTCGCCCTGGCGGGTCCGGCCGTGAACTTCCTCATCGCCCTCCTCTACTGGGGAACGATCAGCCCGATCTCGGAACTGGCGCTGACGACCGACCTGAGCTGGGGAGGCGGCCAGTTCCTCCAGAAGCTCGCGTGGGCGAACCTGGCCATGGGCGTGTTCAACCTGGTTCCCGCCTTTCCCATGGATGGCGGACGGGTCTTGCGCTCGATCCTGGCGATGCGGCTGGGAGCCAACCGCGCCACGCGGATGGCGGTGGATGTGGGCCAAGCCCTGGCGTTCGCCTTCGGCGCCGTCGGCCTCTACGCCATGAACCCGCTCTGGGTGTTCATCGCCCTGTTCGTCTTCGTCGGCGCCGATCAGGAACTCGAACTGGTCAAAATGCGCTCGGCGTTGTCGGGCGTGCCCATCGAGCGCGTCATGATCACCGACCTGCGCACCCTCGCACCCCACGACCATCTCGATCGTGCCATCAACCACACGCTTGCCGGCTTCCATCAGGATTTCCCGGTCCTCGAAGGCGACCGCGTCGTCGGCATCCTCACACGCCGCGGGCTCCTCACCGCCCTCACGCGCCAAGGGCAGAACACCACCGTCGATGAGGTGATGCAACGCAAGTTCCAAACCGCCCGACCGGCCGAGGAAGCCGACGCGGTGTTCGGACGCCTCCAGACATCGGATTGCCGCTCGCTGCCGGTCCTCGACCACAACCGCCTCGTCGGCATGGTCACCGCCGAGAACCTGGGCGAGTTTCTCATGATCCAGTCCGCCCTCAAAGGCAAGCGCAAGGCGGCCCCGGGCTAGCCCGGACGCGATGGTGCGGACCCGTGCTGCGGCTGCGGGGGGGCGACGCCCCCTTGCGCCGCCGCGGTCACAGGACGGCGCTGGGAGGTACGGTCCTTCCGTCGTTTGGCCTTGAAGGCCATCCCCGGGCTGGGCACACTGCCGCCACATCGAAAGAGCAGATATTGGGAATCCCGGACCGATCTCGATCCCGGTGGATTCCGTCGAGTGCGTCATCATGTCAGACAATTCGAGCCTGCCAGGGGCGGGCAACCCGATGGAAACCGGGGGCGGTTGGGCCGCTACGCGCCGCGAGGCCGCCATTCAACGTGATCGACAGCGGATTAGCGACAGCCTTGCACGCATGGCTGATTTGGCGGGCCGCGCGGTGCGAGATGCCATTCAGGCATTGCGGACACGCGATCGCCAACTCGCCTACGCGGTGATCATCCGGGATCAGGCGATTGACACGCTCGAGGAGGCCACGGCCCGTTTGTGCATCGAGTTCCTCGTGCGCCAGCAACCGGTCTCCACGCCCCTGCGCTTTGCCTACTCGGCCGTCAAGATCAACACCAACCTCGAGCGGGTGGGCGATTACGCCGAGAGCATCGCGCACCAGGCCAGCAAGCTCGCTGTCCAGGACGCTCAATTGCCTCTGGATCGTTTCCAGGAACTGACCGACCTGGTGGTGCCCATGGTGCACGACTCGGTCCAGGCCTTCATCCGGCAAGATGCCGCCCTGGCCCGCGCCACCATTCCGATCGAGAACACCGCCGATCAGTTCAAGAGCCGCCTGCGCAAGGACCTCATCCAGATGTTCAAGGACAATCGGCTGCCGTTCGAGGCGCTGGACCCGTGCCTGACGATCACGCGCCGCCTCGAACGGGTCTCGGATCAGGCCCGCAACATCTGTGTCGAGACGCTTTACCTCTGCACAGGCGAGTTCGCCCAGCACCCGGACTCCGAGACGTTTCGCATCCTGTTTCTGGACCGGCACAACGCCGGCGCCAGCCTCATGGCCGAGGCGATGGCCGAGGCGATGGGACAGCCCCGATTCTCCTTCAGCAGCGCGGGCCTGAATCCGCAGCCGTGCGCCCCGGCGGTGCTCGAGTTCATGCGCGAGAAAGGACTGGACCTCGGGCGCAAGCACGGCAAGGCGATCAATGAGGTCCCGGACCTCGACCGTTACCATGTCGTGGCGGTCCTCGATCCGCAGGCCAAGAATTGGTTCCCCCAACAGACCCACAAGATCATCTTCCTCGACTGGCCTGTGCCCGATCCGGCAGCAGTCGGCGGACCGCCCGAAGCCGTGCGTGCCGCGTGCGAATCCGCCTACCAGGCGCTCGACCAGCAGTTGCGCGCCCTGATCCAAGCCATTGTGGGCGAGAACCCCGCCTGAGCCCTCGATGAACCGCCCGTCGCCGACGCTCCAAAGCTCCCCTGCGCCCTGGGCGGTGTTGACGTGCGCGGCCGCGCTGCTCGCCGCCGGTTGCTCGAAGCCGAACCCGGGCGCATCGGTCAAGCCCGAGGTCATTCAGAACATCGGTTCCGACACGATGGTGAACCTCGCGCAAGCCTGGGCGGAAGCCTACCAGGGCATTGCGCCGGATGTCTCGGTCGAGGTGTCCGGCGGCGGCTCGGGCCTGGGCATCGCCGCCTTGATGAACGGCACGGCGGACATCGCCAACTCGAGCCGGCACATCGAGCCGAGTGAAGAGGCCAAGATCGTCGAGAGGACCGGCGTCAAGCCGCGCGAGTTTCTGGTGGGCTTCGATGCGCTTTCCATCTTCGTCCACAAGGACAACCCCATCAGGGAAATCAGCATGGAGGAGTTGCATGACATCTATGCCGAGGGCTCCGCTCTGGACCGGTGGTCCCAGTTGGGCGTGACCAACATCCCCAACGCCCGCACCGACCGGATCATCCGCGTGAGTCGCCAGAACAACTCGGGCACATACCACTACTTCCGCGACACCGTCTGCGGCAAGAAGACCGATTTCAAGCTCGGCTCGCTGGACATGAACGGCTCGAAGGATGTGGTGGAACTGGTGTCGCGGACACCCGGCGCCATCGGCTACAGCGGCCTCGGCTACAAGACCCCCAACGTCAAGATGATCCCCGTCGCGCCCCGCAGGGGGGCCCGGGCAATCCTGCCCAGCATTGCGACCACCCTCGACAAGAGCTACCCGATCTCGCGCCCGATGTTCATGTACACGCCCAGCGCACCGCCCCCGCATGTGCAGCGCTTCCTCGATTGGGTGCTTTCGCCCGCCGGCCAGAAGATCGTCGAGGACACGGGCTACATCCCCATGCCGCCGCCACAGGCCCAGCCATGAGCGATCCGCCCGCCTCACTCGCCCGCCGGACCCGGTCCGCGCTCGCCCTCTGGGGTGAGCGGGCCGTCGAACTGCTCATCCGCCTCAGTGGTGTCAGCGCGGTGCTGTTCGTCTTCGGCATCTTCCTGTTCGTCTTCCTCGAAGGCGCGCCACTGATCACCGACATCGACTGGAGCAAGGTCATCTTCAGCCCGGATTGGTATCCGACCTCGCGCGAGAATGTCCGTTACGGCGTCGGCGCCATGATCATCGGCACGCTGAGCGTGACCGGGTTGGCGATGGTCATCGCGGTGCCGTTCGGGCTCGGAGCGGCGTTTTTTGTCTCCGAGTTCTGCTCCGGCACGCCGCGGGAGACGCTCAAAGTGGTGATCGAGTTGCTGGCCGCCATCCCGAGCATTGTGTGGGGTTTCATCGGTCTGAGCGTGGTGAATCACCTGATCCAACGTCTCCTGCCCGCGCCGGTCGGCCTGAATCTGCTCAATGCGGCCCTGCTGCTCGCACTGATGAGCGTGCCCATCATCGTCAGCATCGGCGAAGACGCGCTCAAGGCGGTGCCCGACTCATATCGCGAGGCCGCGCTGGCGCTGGGGGCCACACGCTGGCAAATCGCCTGGCGCGTGCTCCTGCCGGCCGCGCGCAACGGATTGCTTGCCGCCGTGCTGCTGGGCGTCGGGCGCGCCATTGGCGAAACCATGGCCGTCCTCATGGCCACGGGACACGCGGTGAACATTCCCACCAGCCTTTTCGATCCCATCCGCACCCTCACCGCCACCATCGCGGCTGAACTGGGTGAGACGGCGGTGGGGTCGCCCCACTACCGGATGCTCTTCCTGATCGGGCTGATGCTGTTCACGATCACTTTCGCCGTCAACCTGCTGGCCGACCTCGCCGTGCGCGGCGTGCGCCGACAATGAACCCGCCCACGTTCGCCGCCACGCCGCTGGTCCGCCGCAAACTCCGGCAGGAACGCCTCGCCCGGGCGGTCCTGGCCGGCATGGTGCTCGCCATGGTGCTGCCGCTGGCGGCCATCATCGCTTACCTGGTGATCCAGGGCGCGCCGCTGATCTCGTGGGCGTTCCTGACACAGAACCCCAGCAACGGCATGCGCGCGGCGGCATCTGGTCGGCCCTGGTGGGGACGATCTACCTCGTGGTGATCGCTCTGCTGGTCTCCGCGCCCGTCGGCGTGCTATGCGCCGTGTACCTGAACGAATACGCCCGCGAGAACTGGTTCACACGGCTCATTCATCTCGCCGTGGTCAACCTCGCCGGCGTGCCGAGCATCGTCCATGCCCTGTTCGGTCTGGGCGCCTTCGTCCTGTTCGCCGGCATCGGGCGTTCGATTCTCGCCGCCGCGCTGACGCTCGCGATCATGACCCTGCCGGTCGTCATCGCCAGCACGAAAGAGGCGCTCGCCGCCGTGCCCATGTCCTTCCGCGAAGCCTGCTGGAACGTCGGAGCCTCGCGCTGGCAGACCATCTGGAAAGTCGTCCTGCCCAACTCCATCAGCGGCATCCTCACCGGCGTCATTCTCCAGGTGTCCCGCACCGCGGGCGAAACCGCTCCCATCATGTTCACCGGCGCCGTCTTCTTCAAAAAAATCCCGGACGACACGCTTTTTCCCTATGCGCTCACCGACCAATGCATGGCGCTCTCGATGCACCTCTACACCGTCACGACGCAGGTGACCAACGCGCCCGAGGCCCTGCCCTACGCCATCGCCGTCGTCCTGCTCGGCGCCGTGCTCCTGGTCAACGCCGCCGCGATTCTCCTCCGCGGCCTCCTGCGCTCCCGAAAGAAATGGTGACCCCCACGCCCAAAATCTCGGTCGAGAATCTCCGCCTCAGCTATGGACACAAGGAGGTGCCGCACGGCATCTCCTTCACCATCGCACCCAACGAAATCCTCGCGGTCATCGGCCCCGCGCAATCCGGCAAGACCTCGCTCCTGCGCTGCATCAACCGCACGGTCGAGTTCACGCCCGGCGCGGTCATGAGCGGCACGGTGCGCGTCGACGGCCAAGACGTGATGCGCATGCCGGATGTCTATGGATTGCGTCGCAGGATCGGCATGGTCGCCCCGCTGCCCGTCGGGCTGCCGCTGACCATCTACGACAACGTCGCCTTCGCACCGCGCTGCGCCGGCCTCACCGCCAAGGCCGAACTGGATGCCCGCGTCGAGACATGCCTGCGTCAGGCCGCCCTTTGGGATGAAGTCAAGGATCGGCTGGACAGCCTGGGGACAAAGCTCTCCGGCGGCCAGCAACAGCGCCTCACCATCGCCCGCGCCCTCTCGCACGACCCGGAGATTCTATGCCTCGACGAGTTCTCGATCGCCATTGACCCGGTCACGACCATGCGCATCGAGGACGTCCTCGAGGAACTGCGGGCCCGCGTCACGATCGTCCTGGTGACCAATCTCACCCAGCAAGCCCGGCGCCTGGCCGATCGCACCATGTTCCTGTGGAACGGCGACATTGTGGAAGTGGCCGACACGGAGGTGATTTTCGGCGACACGCCCAGGGACCGCAGGACCTTCGAGTATGTGAACGGCGTCTTCGGGTGACGCGTTGAAGCCCCATCCCGGACGCATCCGCCATGTCTGACCTTGATCCAAATCGACCCGACCGCAGTCCTGCCGCGGACACCGGCCGGTCTTCCCCTCCTGATGCGCCAACATCCCGACATCTCAATCCGTCCGCCACGGCGTCCCTCGCACCCTCGATCACGGCCCGCGCCCTGAACCTCTGGTATGCCGGGTTCCAGGCGCTCCACGATGTCACCGTGGACATCCAGCACGGGCTGATCACCTCGCTCATTGGGCCGTCCGGGTGCGGCAAGACCACGCTCCTGCGCTGTTTGAACCGCGTGAATGAGCGCTACGGCTACGCCACCACCCAGGGGGAGATCAGGATTCTGGGCAAGAACATCTACGACCCCGATGTCTCGCTGATCGAACTGCGCAAGAGCGTCGGCATGGTTTTCCAACGGCCCAATCCGTTGCCCATCTCGGTCTATGAAAACGTCGTCTTCGGCTTGCGCATCCACAAGGAACGCGCCGACCTGACTCGCCCCAACCTCGACGAAGCCGTCGAGAAGGCCCTCACCGAAGTTGGCCTATGGAACGACCTCAAGGACCGGCTTGGCCAGAAGGCCACCAGCCTCCAGCTCGAACAACAGCAGAAGCTCTGCATCGCCCGGCTCCTGCCTCTCAAGCCCCAGGTCATCCTGATGGACGAGCCCTGTTCCGCCCTCGATGTCGAGGGCACGCGCGCCATCGAGGAACTGATGTTCGCGCTCAAGGGGCATTACACCCTCCTCATCGTCACCCATAACATGGCCCAGGCCCGGCGCGTCAGCGACGAGTGCATCTTCATGTTGTTGGGCAAGATCATCGAACACCGCCGCACCGAGGACCTCTTCCTCAATCCGCGGCACCCCAAGACGGCGGAATACATCGAAGGCCGCTACGGCTGAGGGCGGATGTGCCGGCTGCGCCCAGCGATTGAATCCAGCCGCGCGTTCGTTACACTGCGCCTCAGATGGAAGCGATCGTGTCTCGGCTTGCACAGGGGTTGATCGCCGTGCTTCAGGCGCTGCCTCTCCGGTTGGTCGCGCGCCTGGGTCGCATGGGCGGTTCTCTGGCGCACGCCCTCGACGCCCGCCACCGCCGCGCCGCCATCGAGAACCTCACCGGCTGTTTCGGACACGAGCAATCGCCGCGGGCGATTCGCGCCCTGGCCCGCGAGAACTTCCGTCGCATCGGCGAGACATTCGCCTGCGCCGTGCGCACCGCGACGATGTCCAACGACGAAATCCGGGCCATCCTCGAAGTGGCGGGCGCGGATGCGGTCCTGGCCGCCGCCGAGGGGCATCGGGGCGTTGTTGCGGCGATCGGGCACTTCGGCAATTTCGAACTCTACGCCCGCGGCAGCCTGTGGCTCGACGGTTATCAATCCGCAACCACCTACCGCGCTCTGCGCCAGCCTTCGCTCAATCGCCTCCTGCAAACCCTGCGCGCCAGGTCAGGCTGCCTCTACTTCGAGCGCCGCTTCGAGGCTGCCGCGTTGCGGGAGGCCATGAATCGCCAACGGCTGGTCGTGGGCTTCCTCGCCGATCAGCACGCCGGGAACCGCGGCCTCCCCGTCCCGTTCTTCGGCCGCATCTGTTCCACAAGCGCCGCGCCCGCCGTGTTCGCCCTGAGGTACAACTGCCTCCTGGTCACCGCCATCTGCTTCCGCACAGGTCTCGGCCGATGGCGGATCGAGTTGGGCCCGCCCATCCCCACGCGCGCCGACGGCAAGACGCGGTCCGTCGAGGCCATCATGCTCGATGTCAATCGCGCATTCGAAGAGGCTGTCCGCCGCGACCCCGCCAACTGGTTCTGGGTCCACCGACGCTGGAAACCGGGCAAGCACCGCGCCCCGTCGTGCAGCGCGCCGGTTGTCGACGACCACGACACAACCACCCCCCCGAGTGCATGAACCGGCCCGCCGCACCCTTTGCATCCCCAGCCTGCTCGACCTCGGACGCGTCTCCCCGGGCGGCCTTCGAGCAAGCCGCGCACCCGCCCCGCGCGCTGCCAGTCTCGAAGATTGTCGTGCGCGGCGTCAATTGGCTCGGAGACGCCGTCATGTCGACCCCAGCGCTTCTCCAACTCCGCGCCGCATATCCGAACGCCCACATCGCGCTCTTGACCCCGTCAAAAATCGCCGACTTGTGGATGCATCACCCGGCAATCGATGCCGTCCTTCCGCTCGAACCGCGCGCGTCCCCCTGGCAGACAGCACGCCAGCTTCGCCCGCACCGGTTCGATCTCGGCATCCTCTTGCCCAACTCGCCGCGCTCGGCGTTGGAACTCTGGTGGGGGCAAGTGCCCCGCCGCATTGGTTACGCAACACCATGGCGGCGCTGGCTGCTGACCGAGGCGGTGGCCCAACGCCCCGGTCATGTGGCCATGCGCAAACGGTCGACCTCGGAAATCCGTTCCCTCATCGCCGACGGCCCGGCCGCGGACGCTGGCACGTCGTGGCCCGCCGCAGCCCACCACATCCATCACTATCTCGAATTGGCCGCTGCCGCCGGGGCCAATCCAACCCCCCTGGCCCCGCACATCGCTGTGACGCAGGGCGAAATCGAGGCTGCGGTCAGTCGCTTCGGACTGCCTCAGCCCCATGAAGGCGCGGTTCCCGTGCTTGGACTCAATGCCGGCGCCGAGTACGGCCCGGCAAAACGCTGGCCCCCAGACAGCTTCGTCGCCGCCGCGCGCGACTTGCGCCGACGCCTGGGCTGTCATTGGGTCGTGTTCGGCGGACATGCCGATGTCGCACAATCGGCGTCGATCGCCGCCGCGATTGCAGCGCAGACTGACCTGCCCGGCCACGACTCGGTGGCCGAGGCCCCGCGCGTGTTCAATCTGGCCGGCCGCACCTCCCTGCGCGAACTCTGCGCCACACTCCGTCTCTGCCGTGTCCTGATCACCAACGACACAGGCCCGATGCATGTGGCGGCGGCGGTCGGGACACCCGTGGTCGTGCCGTTTGGCAGCACGTCGCCCGAACTCACCGGACCCGGCCTGCCGAATGACCCCAGACATCGGCTGGTGTGTGCGGACGTCCCCTGTCGCCCCTGTTTCCGACGCGATTGCCCGATCGATTTCCGCTGCATGCGGTCCATCTCCGTCGACCAGATCGTGACGGCGGTGATCGTCTTGGCTGCGGTTGCCCGACAGAGCGACATCGATGATGCACCACCGGGGTAGGCCCCCCTGCCGCCTGCCTTTGCCGGCACGGCAGACAGACGACCGGTTGCGGCGCACGCAGGGCACGCGGCCTACAGCGGGAGTCTCCATCCGTTGCAGGCCCAGTGCCCTC
>DAOOQY010000092.1:0-9692 GCA_035389025.1 Verrucomicrobiota bacterium | reverse complement strand
GGACCGGCGGCATCCCATTCGCATGACCGACGAACTGCCGTTGCGCTGGGTGCGCGCCGGGCCGAGCACGGCGTTTGCGGGCGAGGCGTGCCGGGGCGAGTCCTACACCTTTCAGATCGGCCTCTACGCCCACCGGGAGGCGGTCGAGGACATCGCGGCGGAGTTCAGTGACCTGACATCGGCGGCAGGCAAAGCCATCCCAGCCACCGCTTGGCGCTGTTTCAACCTGGGCGGCACCGACTGGCTCGGCCGGCCATTGCGCAAGATCGTGACCGTGCCCCGGGGCAAGGTGCAGGCGCTCTGGTTCAGCATCGCCGTCCCGCGCGATGCGCCCCCAGGCCTGTACCGGGGCGCGCTGAGGTTGCGCGGCGGGAACGCCCCATTCACCCCCATCGCCATCACGCTGCGCGTTGCCGACACGGTGCTTGAAGACGCCGGCATCGGCGACCTGTGGCGGCATGCGCGGTTGCGTTGGCTCGATTCGACCATTGGCCTGGACCAGGAAGTGTACCCGCCCTATACACCCATCGAAGTTCGAGAACGCGACTTCAGCGTCCTCGGTCGCACCGTGCGATTGGCCGACAACGGCCTGCTGTCCGGGATCGCCAGCACCTTCACGCGCAACGTGGACGGTGCCGCAGGCACCCCGCAGGAACTGCTGGCCGAGCCGATGCGATGGGTTGTCCGAATGGACAACGATCAACCGGTGATCTGGCAGAGCGACGGACCGCGGATTGTCAGCCGCGCCCCAGGCGCGGTTTCCTGGGAGGCGGCCAGCAACGCCGGGCCGCTGGGCTCGGTCTGCCGCGCCACGCTCGAGTGCGACGGCTATGTCAACTTCCGGCTCACGCTCCAGGCCCGCCAAGCCGCCCGGGTCGGGGACGTCGCTCTCGAAATCCCCCTGCGACGCGAGGTCGCGAAGTATATGATGGGGTTGGGGCGCAAGGGCGGTTTCCGGCCCGCGCGGTGGGAGTGGAAATGGGACGCTGCCCGCGCGAACAACCAGCTCTGGATTGGCGATGTGAATGCCGGGCTGAGCTTGAAACTCAAGCACATCGAGGAACGCTGGGACTTGTACAACCTCCGGGAATCGGGCCCCTACCGTGACTGGGCCAATGGCAGACACGGCGGTTGCACGGTCGAGGAGGTTGGCACGGATCAGGTCGTGATCCGAGCCTACACTGGACCGATCGAGGCGGCTGCCGGCCAAGAGTTGCGATTCAACTTCGGCCTCCTAACCACGCCCGTCAAGACACTCGACCGCGGTCATTGGGACTGGCGCTACTTTCACCGCGGCACGGCCACTCCGGTGGCCGAAGCCGCCGACGGGGGTGCCACCGTGATCAATCTGCATCAAGGCGATGCCCTGAACCCGCACATCAACTACCCGTTCCTGACCACAGACACACTGGCCGCCTATGTGGCCGAGGCCCACGCCCGCAAGATGCGGGTCAAGCTCTACTATACCATCCGCGAGTTGAGCAACTACGCGGCCGAATTTGATGCCTTGCGAAGTCTGGGGGACGAGGTGTTCGCCAACGGCCCCGGTTTCCGGTTGGCCGATCAGTTCGCCGACACGCCCGCCGGCTCTCGGCAACCCACCGGCAGTTCGTGGCTGTGCGAGCACGCGGTGACCGGCTATGTTCCCGCCTGGCACCAGATGCTGGGCAACGGCCACTACGATGCCGCCGTGGCCACCACCGGACTCTCCCGCTGGCACAACTACTACCTCGAGGGGCTCGATTGGCTCGTGCGCCGCGTTGGCATCGACGGGCTCTACCTGGACGGAATCGGCTACGACCGCGAGATCATGAAGCGGGTGCGCAAGGTCCTCGACCGGGCCCGCCCGGGCTGCCTGATCGATTTTCATTCAGGCAACAACTTCCATGAGGCGTACGGCCTGAACAACTGCGCCAACCAGTACCTCGAACTGTTCCCATGCATCGACAGTCTCTGGTTCGGCGAGGGTTTCGATTACAACGAGCCACCCGATTACTGGCTGATCGAGATCGCCGGCATCCCCTACGGCCTCTTCGGCGAAATGCTGCAGGGCGGCGGCAACCCCTGGCGCGGCATGCTCTACGGCATGACCAGCCGCCTGGGCTGGGGCGGAGACCCCCGGCCGCTCTGGAAACTCTGGGGCGAATTCGGCATCGCCCAAGCCCAGATGATCGGCTACTGGGACCCGGCCTGCCCCGTGAAAACCGGTCGCGGCGATGTGCTCGCCACCGTTTATCAGCGCGCGAATCAGACGCTCGTGGCCCTGGCCAGTTGGTCCGCCGGCCCAACCGACGTGCCGCTCGCCATCGACTTCGCGCGGCTCGGCCTCGACCAACTCAAAGCCCGCCTCTACGCCCCGCGCATCCCCGGTTTTCAGGGCGAAGCGCTGTTCGTCCCAGGCCATTCAATCCCCGTCGCCCCCGGGCGCGGCTGGCTGCTGCTGCTTGACGAGCAGCCGCGCCCGTTGGCGCCTGCCGTCGATCTGCTCGCGGGACGCAAGGTGTTGATCGAGGACTCGTTCACCGTTGAACCACTGGCCAAGGATTGGACCGCCACACGGTCGCAACAGGCCGGCACGGCCATCCGCGTCCAAGACGGCCACTTGTGCATCGAAGGCGCGGCGAATGTGGCCGCTTATGTCGAGCGCCCCATCCCGGCAGGGGCGCGTTTGGTGGTCGCGCGCATCGACCAACGCACCGATGGCGGAGCGTCTTGGGGACCGGGCCTGACGCTGGTCTGGCCGGACGGCAAAGTGCTGCGGGTGAACCTCCGCGCCGAGGGCCGGTTCGGCGTCGACGACGGTCGCCGGCAAATACTTGAAGGCGTCAACCTGCCCCACACCTGGACCCAGGTCGCCGTGCAACTCGATGATGAAGACGTTGTAGCCCACGCCTGCCAGGATTCCCAGGCCTGGCAGGAACTGGCGCGCTTCCCCCGCGCCGAATTCGCCGGCGACCCCGTGGCGGTGCGGCTTGGCAAAATGAGTCCGGGCTCGAAAAACGAGGACTTCAGCACACTCGGGCCCGCCGGCGTCTGTGCTATCGATGGTGTGCGCGTGTTGGGGAACCAATAGCCCATTTCACAGCGCTGCGCCAAATCGGATGTCCGGGCTGTGGCAAGACCGCGCCGGGCCCGAGTCCCCGCGCTGGCTCGCCAGCGGCAGTTCACATTCCGTTGCCGAACCAACCGCTTTCCGAATGACGCGGAGGGCGACCCAGAAACCGCCCACCCTCAGTTGCGCATCGTCGTGCGTTCGGCGACCCAGGCGATCTCCTGCTGCCGCTCGGATGCGGGGGCGGGAACGGGGAAATCGCCGCTGTTTTATCTGACCGGTCGTCTCGTGCTGGCGCTCAGCCGCCGCTTGATTTCGGAGTGGCCGTCGGCGAACGAAAAACCGGCGGCGCCATTGTGACGGATTTGGCGAATCTACTCGATGCGGACGCGGTAGCAGCCACCGGCGGTGCCGGGCCGGTCGTCGAACACCTCGATGGTCTGCCCGGTGCCGTTGGTGCTGACGAGAGTCTGCCACGACAGGGGAAAGCCCGAGGCGAATTCGAGGTGATGGACGAAGTTGCTCAGGCTGTTCCACGCGAGGCGCAGGCGCCCGGCGTCGATGGCGATCCGGACCCGCGGCCAGTCCGGCAGGGAGAAGTCGCTGTAGATGAGATCGCCGTACGTCGGAGCGGGCGACAAGACCGGCACCTGGTAGAGGGCGCCGCCGAGGTTGAGCGGGAAGATGCCATTGGCCAGCGAGGTGCGGTTGAAGCGATTCAACAGGTTCGTGCCGACCGCCACACGTCCGAACACCGTGAAGCCGCCGTCGACGGCGTCGAGTCCGGCATTATCCGCCAGGTTGAGGAACCACTGTGAGGTGGCGGAGTTGGTCTGGCCGCCAGCCCGGGCCATGGCGATCGTGCCGTAGGTGTTGCTCAAAGCCGGACCAACCGAATACTCGTTGGTGATGCTGCCAAACGTCGGCATGGACGCGATGGAGGGATTGGGTTTGAACCGGTTGGTCACGAAGAACCCGCCGCCTTGGATGACGAAGCCCGGTTCCCACCGCTGCACGAACGAATCGCGGAATCGCCCGGTGGCGACATACTGCTTGAAATTGGCGACCGTCACGGGCTTGTCCGTGTCGAACAGGACAAGGAGCCAGTCTCCGAGCGGCGTGTGGACCTGGGCCAGGCTGTCGGCGGCGCGCCCGGCGGCCAGCGAGGTCCAGAGCACGGCGAGAATCCAGGAAAGCAAGCGCATCCGGGCCATGGGATTCAAGGTGGATGCCGTTCTACTCCGCATCGCAGACATCTTGCGAGATTTGACCGCCCTGCGCACGGACGGGGTGGGACATGCGGGTTAACATGGGGTCTGTTTGATCTGGCGTTCGAGGGGCCGGTGCAGCGGGCCGTTGCTGGCGATCACCTCGAAGGCGTGCTCGCCGGCGAGCGGGCGGGGCCGGTAGACGCCGCCGGCGCACTCGACGATGAGCCCGCCGGCCGCGATGTCCCAAAGACGCAAACGCGGCTCGACGTAGGCGTCGAATCGGCCCGACGCCACGTAGGTCAGGGCCAGCGCCGCCGAGCCCATGATGCGAATCTTCCGCACGCGATGCACCAGGCGCTGCATCATCGGCAGCATCCGGCTCAGGGCCTCGGCATCCTTCCCGAACCCGACCGACACGATCGTGTCGGCCAACTTGCGGCGGTCGCTGACGCGGATCGAGCGTCCGTTGAGCCGCGCCGGCTTGCCGCGGATCGCGGTCCAGAGTTCGACGGCGAACGGGTCATAGACGACGCCGACAACGGTCCGATAACCGCCGGCGGAATCCGAGTCGCGCAGGTCCAGGGCGACCGACACGCAGGCGTGCGGAATGCCGTACGTGTAGTTGACGGTGCCGTCGATCGGGTCCACCACCCAGCGCAGCGGGGATCGGGCGTCGCCGGCGACTCCCTCCTCGCCGAGCACGGCGCTCGAGGGAAAGCCTGCGAGCAAACGGCGTTGGATCAGAGCCTGGCAGCGCACATCCAGTTCGAGTTTGATGTCGTGACGAGTCGCGGCATGGACCTTCTTGGCGACATGCGCGTTGCGGCGCATCAGGCGGCCCGCTTCGAGGGCGGCGGCCACCGCCGTTTGGAGAGCCCGGTGTTGTTCCTTTTGGTTCATGGTCTCAGAGAATCATCCACCCCGGACAAAATGCAGCTTGTCCGCCCGTGCGTCCAGACTTTCCACGCGGCGTCAACGGGGGGGCTCGGCAGGCATCGCCGCATCTCTGGCGCCGCGTCCGCGCCGCGCCAAACCGCCCTCTCCATCCGTCAATTCGATCGCCAGCGCCCGCAAACGCACTCGCTCGAGCTCGGGCAATCCGCGCGGATCGAACCGGAGTCGATAGTGCAGTCGGACCGCTTCCTCGAGCGAGTTGGACACGGCCCGGCTGCCGGGCGCAGCCAGGCCGCGCACCCAGGCGCGCAAGGTCTGGTGGCGCGGACGCGGCCCGTGACGCTTCTCGAGACAGCGGGTCACGGCGTAAAACTCGGAATCCAGACCGGGGCGCGCAGGCGGGCGCTCGGAGGCTGTCGCGGGGCGCTCGCGGGTTCGGCGCCAGCGGCTGCCGCGAATCTGCCGCCAAGCCAGCCAGGAGAGGGCGAGCATGCCGGCCGCGAAGACGAGGATGCGCCAGTTGCCGCCGCGCTGGCGCCACATGGCGACGCGATACCATGCCTGGGAGAACCAGTCGCTGAGCTTCTCGAACGGCCCGACCCCCGCCGCCTCGCGCTTGCGCCAGGTCCCCGGTGTCGTGTCGACATCACGCCAGCGCCCGTCGATGTAGGCCAGGCACCAGGCGTGCGCATCCCGGCCCCGCGCCAGCCACTGGTCGCCGCGGCGATCGCCTGGACTGAATCCGACGGCATAGCGCGTGGGCACGCCGGCGACCCGCAGCAGAAGCGTGGTCGCCGTGGCGAAGTACTCGCAATGACCCGCCCGCGACTCGAGCAGGAACCTGGATAGCGCGCTGGTGTTGGTTCGGGACACCACAGGCCCTTGCCATCGCGTGTAATCGAACGCAGTGGCAAAATGGCGTTCGACGGCGGCAACCGCGGCCTCCGGCGTCTGCCCCGCCAGGCCCAGCACCCGCGCCGTGCGCGCGATCGCCTCGGCGTCCGGGCCGTTCAGCGAGTCGAAATCCGTGTCCTCGGGCTCCGGCGGGCCGTCAAATCCGCCGCCTGCGCCGTGTTCGACCGTGTAGACCGCCAAGGGCGGGCCCTCCTGCATGCGGGCGGAGGCGAGGTAATTGGTTTCCACATCCAGGGCCGGCAGGTCGCGGATGGTCAGCGCGTCGCCAGGCAAGGCAAGCGGCGCCTCGCCCCTCGAAGTGTACCGCGCGATCGTGATGAGCCGCCCCTGGCCCGGCGCGGCGGCCAGGCGCCAGACATGGCCCTCGAGCGGCAGCCCGACGCTTTGAAACTCCCGATGCGATGTTCCCCAGACGTTGGCGCGGAATCGGTTGAAGGCCGCCTCGCGCAGCAAGCCGGGCGCGACGCCATCGTCCGTGCGTATCCGCAGGACGATTCGACCGGATTGTTTCAACCGTCCCACCGCGCCCAGGGCGGTGGCGCCGCGGATTTGGTCGAACCGCGCCTGGCCGACACCCTGGAACAAGCGGGTTTCGAGTGAAAGCCACGTCTGGCGCAGACTTTCGAGTCCGCGCTGTGCCAGCAGCGATCCCGCCAGCAGCACCAGGAACATCCCGATCCAGACCGGCGCCGGATAGCGCGGACTGCGCCAGGGCCAGAGCGCCCAGGACATCACGCCCAAAAGCATCGGCAGGTAGAGTCTCGAATGGTCCGTGCTGGCGGAGGACGCGAAGAGCACCACGGCGAAGTACACGTAGCCTGTGTGAACGCGGCCCGCCGCCCAATCCGGGCCCGCGTGCGGCGCAGCGGAGTGGTCGGACGTCTTCGAGCGGAACGAGAAGGCGGCCCATGGGAGGGTTGTCGTGCGACTCAACGCTTGAGCGAGCAGGAAGGGGTAGAGGACGAAGGGCAGCCAGCGAAAGAGGGCGACCACCGTCTGGGAGATTCGCCGCATCTCCTCGAGCCGCGTCGCCGGAGAAGCCGTCGTGACAATCGCTCCCACCGTGCCGAGCCCTTCCCGGGCCAGGAACAGGTACAAAGCGGCGCCGAGAAAGAGCAGCGCCGTGAAGTTCCACAGGCGGACAAAGTCCTCGTGCCGGAGTTCGAAACGCAGCTTCGAGAACCGGATCGCTTCGAGCAGCGCGCCCATAGCGAGCGCCCAGGGAAACAACCCGGTCTCCCAGCCCCAAAGGGCAAGGGCCAAGAGGAGTGGCGGCCTGGGCGCGGCGGCGTTGTCCATGCGGCTGGTCATCGCATTTCACCCAGGTGTTGCAGCCCCTCGCCGACGCGACCCGACTCGAGACGCAGGAGGCGATCCGGCTGATCGGACGCCGCGCCGGGATCGAACGTCCGAACCTCCCCGGGCCGCATCAGGATCATGGCCAGGACAGGCACGCGCAGGGCGCGCAAACGGCGGACCAAGGCGCGTCGCGGCTCATCCCATTCGAGGAGGACGAGCAGGCAGCCGCTGAGCACCGGGCTGTGATCGAGCACCAGGGATTCGAGTTCGGCCAGCCGGGATTCGCGGCAGGGCTTGACCGCCGCCAGCACTTCGAGCATCTGCTGCACATGGCCCACGCCCCGCCCGCTGGTCACGCAGACGGTCTTGGGCCCCACAAACAGCAGGTCCAGCAGCGAGTCCTGGTCCGGCACGGTGCAGGCAAACGACGCCGCGACCGCGACCGCCTCCTCGAAAAGGGCATCCCGGGACGCCTCGCAAAACGTGTCGAGCACCAGGGCATGCCGCACGAAATGCTCGTCCTGGCATTCCTTCACGATCAACTGGCCGCGCCGCGCGCTGCTGCGCCAATGCACCCGCCTCAGCGAATCCCCGCGCCGATACTCGCGCAGCGCCACGAACTCTTCCGACTCGCCCACCCCCGCCGCCATCGACACTCCGCCGCGCTGGTACTGCGACTGCCCGGGCAGCGACAGCGGAGGCAGGGGATAGCGCCGAGGCAGGACGAGCACCGTTTGGGGCGTCGCTGTGCGGCTGAAGGCCCGCACCAGGCCGAACGGGTCCGCTCGCGCCAACCACCCGCCCGTCAGCACCAGCGGCCCGCGACGGTACGCCACAATCTCGACCCGGAGTTCGATGCGGCCGCGCGATGGCAGCACGGGGATCGGCTCCGGACGGACACGCGCGGGGCGGATGGGGGGCAGCGGCGACTCGATGCGGAAGCTGCGGTTGCCGCGCCCGGGGCGCAGGCGGGCGGCGAACTCGGCCGCCGTCACCGGGGGATCGCGCACGTTTTCCAGATACTCGAGCCCGCGTTGCGTCCGGTTCGAGAGGCTCTGAACCCGCACGCGCAGCGTGAAGGGCTCGCCGGCGGTCACAAACCGCGGGGCCTGACGCTCGACGGCGAAACGCGCGCGAAAGAACGGCGTCGCGAGCCAGGCCGCCGACAGCATCGCGGCCAGGAGCACGAACGCCGACAGCCCCATGGTGTCCGAGTCCGACGCGCCCGCCGTAAGGACCAGTCCGGCCAGGACGAACCCGCCCGCCGGCGTGAACCGCCGTTGAAGCCAAGCGCTGACCGCGCGCAGGCGGAGGTAACTGCGATGCAACACACCGATCATGAGCGGGGCGGAGGCATCCTGCATAAACCGAACGCTGTCCGGAAGATGCAAGAGGCCATCCGCCCGGTCAAGGCCCGGCGCGGTTTTGCGTGTTTAATAGCCGTCGGCGCGGTAGTTCACCGATCCGTCGTCATTGGTTGGCGGAATCTCCGTCGACCGGTCGATCTGGGCATAGGGATCGCCTTTGCCGCTCCCGTCGTCGTACTTGGGTGGGTAGAGGCCTGTCTTCGGCAACTGAACGGGCGGGTTGAACGAGTAATCCGACACGACCGCCCGGCGCTGTTCGATCCGGTCCGGGAACACCCGGAGCACCATGAGATCGAAGGACCAGACGATGTCTCTGCCCATCTGGATGTCGGGACAGTGATTCGTGACGCTCTGGAAAGCGGATGCCACCGTGTCATCGGCCACCGGGAAATGCGTGGCAACCGTCAGTTTGGGCTTGGGCTCGATCTGGCTGAGGAGGTAGCCGAAGGCGCCTTGCGGCGTGTGCGAGCTGTTCTGGACGGTCACCAACTGGTCGACCGTGGCTTGGAAGCTGGCGTAGGTCGGGCTGTTGGTTGGCGGCGGCGCGTCAAGCCCCATGTTCTTGTAGGCCCAGACCTCGGCCGGCACGACCATTTCGTGGATGAAGACATCGACGCCCTGGCCGCCGTTGACGGCCTGGTGAATGCTGTTGGTTTCAGGTTTTGTGTCGCTGCTGTAGATCATGGTCAGGGCGTTGGTGGCCCCGGGAGGCGTCCATTCGAGTTTGTAGCCCATCGAACCCTTGCGCGCGTGAATGACCGGGTAATGAGTCACCTTCACACCCGTCTCCGGATTGTGGTAGGCAACGCCGCCGTTGGTCGTCCAATCGAGCGTGATCGGGACCAGGGCGTAGGCGTCGTCCCGCGCATCGTCGCCCACCGGGAGAGGTTCGTGCGGGAGGCCCCAGCTCTCCATGGTCGGAATGGCATAATTCGTGTAGCGGGTCGGCTGGAA
>DAOOQY010000091.1:0-9724 GCA_035389025.1 Verrucomicrobiota bacterium | reverse complement strand
GCGCGGGCGCCGGCATCCTGATGGAGTCATGTTCACCCGATTTCCGGCAACGGTTCGCGCGCGCCAGCCTGATCATCGCCAAAGGCCAGGCCAACTTCGAGTCGCTCGACGGCTGCGCGCGCGACATCTTCTTCCTCTTCAAGGTCAAGTGCCCCGTCGTCGGCCGGCACATCGGCCGCGCCGTCGGGAGCTTGGTCCTGCACCGGAACATTCCGGACGGAAACACACGCAACAAACAGAGTTAAGCCAAACAAAGGAGAATGCATATGCCCAAAGGAGATCAAGCCGGCCCCTTGGGTCAGGGGCTGAAAAGCGGCAGGGCGGCCCGGTCTTGTGTCGGAACGCAAAGCCCCGGTTATGCGAATGGCGAATCGGGGCGTGGGTTTGGCCGCGGACGGGGTCGAGGTGAAGGCGGTCGAGGGTGGCGGCATCAGTTCCGTGCCACCGGCAAGACCGGACGGGAACGAGCGCAACCGGAAGTGCCATCGGCTGGCGGCGTGGCCCCAACCGCAGCGAGTGTCAGCGAGCCGGCGAAATCGGACACCGAAGCGCAAGAACTCCGGCAGCAACTCGAGGCACTTCAAGGAGAGCTGGTGAACCTCCAGCAACGCCTCCACCAGTTGGAGAACAAAGGGGACCAGCAGTCGGAAACCGTCGGCCCCGATCGAGGCTGACGCGCATGAGGCTCGCCATTGCCAGCGGCAAGGGCGGCACCGGCAAGACCACCGTGGCCGCCAACCTGGCCGTGACACTCGCGCGCCATGGTCAGTCGGTGGCTTACGTGGATTGCGATGTCGAGGCGCCGAACGGCCACCTTTTTCTCAACCCGACGGCCCTTCTCGAAAGTCCCGTTGGCAGACTCGTTCCTCGGGTCGACGGCAAGCGGTGCACGCTCTGCGGCCTGTGCGCGCAGTTCTGCCGCTTCAACGCCATTCTCTGCCTTCCAGACCAAGTTCTGGTTTATGACGAGTTGTGTCACAGTTGCGGCGGCTGCGCGCTGGTGTGTCCCACCCAGGCCATCGCCGAAGAACCGCACGCGATAGGCCTGCTCCGGACCGGCGCCTCCCAGGCGGTACAGTTCGTGTCCGGCACCCTCAACGTGGGCGAAACCAGCAGCCCGCCTGCGATTCGGGCCGCCAAACACGCGGCGCCCGACGCGCACTGGACGATCCTGGATGCCCCGCCCGGCACAGCGTGTCCCATGGTCGAGACCGTGCGGGATTGCGACTGCGTATTGCTGGTCACCGAACCGACGCCGTTTGGCTTGCACGACTTACGGCTGGCCGTGGAGGTGGCACGGGCGTTGAAACTGGCCTGCGGGGTGGTGATCAACCGGGCTGACCCTGTCGCGACTGAAACACGGACGTGGTGCGAACAAGAGCGGTTGCCAATCCTGGCCGAGATTCCCGATTCGCTGGCCATCGCCAAGGCGTATTCGCGCGGTCAATTGATCATCGATGCCGTGCCGGAAATGGAACAGACCTTTAACCAGTTGCGGGAACGGCTGCTGGCGGAACTGCACAATTCGAGCGCGATGCAGAGAATCCGGAAATCCTGCGATTCGGAGTTCTGGCAGAATGTCCTTCGCGCTGAATCGGATTATCTGCTGGCCCATTCAATGGGCTGCCAAGACGTTTTAAGCGTGGGCTGCGGCCCGGCCATCATTGAAGCCGCACTGAACCGGCACGGCTTTCGCGTCACCGGCTTGGACGTGACGCCCGAGGCGTTCGGGGGCGGGGTGGAGGGTGTCCGAACAGTCGTGGCACGTGCCCAAGACATGCCGTTTCCACCAGCGTCCTTTGATGCGGTGATCTTTGTGGCTTCGCTTCAATTCATCGAAGATTGGCGAAACACCCTGGCGCAGGCCGCTCGGGTCTTGCGCGACGCCGGACGGCTTGTTGTCATGCTGCTCAATCCCGCATCGGGCTTCTTCCAGGAGAAATGGCGCGATCCGCATTCCTATGTTCGGAAGATGCGGCATTCTGACCTGAACGAAATCGAAGAGGCCGTCCGCAAACGGTTCGTCGTGCAGACGGAGTATTGTCTCGGGATCGAAGGCACGACTTTGTTCGAGAGCCGGGAGCCCGCAAGCGCGGCGTTGTACGTCATCAGGGGCGTCCGAAAGCAACCTGGCTCATGGAAGAAATCGTAATTCTAAGCGGCAAAGGCGGCACCGGCAAAACTTCGGTGACCGCTTCGCTGGCGGCCTTGGCCGACCGGCCGGTGCTGGCCGATTGCGACGTGGATGCCTCCAACCTTCCGTTGATTCTGAATCCACGCCTGCGACACCAGGAAACGTTCATTGGCGGGCTGCGTGCCCGAATCCAACCGGGCCATTGTGTCGCCTGCGGCAAGTGCAAGGAGTTGTGCCGATTCGACGCAGTCTTCTTCGATGGACCGCCAAACGGCCAGGTGCCGCGCACGTATCGGGTCGATCCGTCAGCCTGTGAGGGCTGCGGCGTCTGCGAGTATTTCTGCGCCGAGCACGCCATCGAAATGGTTCGAGCCGAGAGCGGAGAGTGGTTTGTCTCGGACACCCGCTTTGGTCCGCTGGTTCATGCTCATCTGCGCCCAGGCCAGGGGAATTCGGGCAAGCTCGTCACGCTCGTTCGGGAAGAGGCGCGCCGGGTTGCCGAAGCATCCGGCCGCCGGTTGATCCTGATTGACGGTCCGCCCGGTATCGGCTGCACGGCGATTGCAGCCCTAACCGGCACGACCCGAATGCTGGTCGTCACGGAGCCAACGCCCTCCGGCGAGCACGATTTGGAACGGGTGCTCGAATTGAGCCGTCACTTCGGAGTCCCCGCCTGGGTCTGCCTCAACAAACACGACCTGAACCCTGCGATGACAGAGCGCATCGAACGAAAGGCGGCTGCGCTTGGCGCGACGATCGCCGGGCGGATTCCCTATCACATCTCAGTGACTGTTGCCCAACGCCAGGGACGTCCCGTCGTCGAACTCGACAGCGGTCCCGTGGCGGCGGCGATAGCGAGCCTATGGCAGAAGATTCGCACGAGCCTTCCCACCGGGAAGGTTTCCTGAAATGCATGGGCGGTGCACGGGAGAAACATCCGATGGACTGGGAACTTGGCTTGATCAGAGCGAGTTTGGAGGTTAGAGGATTTGAACGATGAACGTAGCCATACTGGGCGCCAGCAACAAACCTGACCGTTACAGTTTCAAGGCCGTGCGCATGCTCCGTGAGAAAGGGCATACGCCCTATCCGGTCCATCCGGCCCTGTCCACGGTGGACGGCATCCCCGCGTGGACTTCGCTGCGTGCGATTCCAGAACCGATCGACACGGTGACGGTCTACTTGTCAGCCCGCAACCAGGAGGCGATCGCAAACGATCTGCTCGACGGCGGGGTGCGCCGGGTGATCTTCAATCCCGGCGCCGAGAATCCCGAGCTGGCTGAGCAGCTTCGCCAGCGCGGAAAAGAAGTCCTCGAAGCCTGCACGCTGGTCCTGCTGAGCACCGGACAGTTCGCCAAGTCTGGACCCGAAACCGCGACGTAATCCGCCTATTTCACGCTGCGTTACGACACAGAGCGGTCAGACTCCCAGCACAGTCCATCCCGAGTCATCGGCGCGAGTCGGCGTGGAGCCTTCTCAAGTAGAATTGGCGGTTGCCGAATTGGGTTCGGGTGAGTTCATTCCGCTCGAGCAGCCGATCGACCACCGCCCAATCCGCTCCAGCCCGCATCAGGAACTCGTTGACGGCGTCCTGCCGCATGGGATGCACCGACGTGATGCTCAGAAGGTCTTCCTCGACATTGCCCGTGAACGCGAAGGCGTTGCCCTCGTACCCGATCAGGTGCTCGACCCGGTCCATCCGCTCATCGAAAATCTGATAGGCGCGATTGATCACTTCCTCGCGCGGGGCGCGCACGCGCTCCTCCGCCGGCGGCCGAATCGGCACGGATAGAAAGGCCGTGGCCGGCTTCAGATGAGCCAGAAACTCCGCCACCTCGCCCACCGCGTCGTCGCTGTCGTTGACCCCCTCGACCAACATGGTCTCGGTCACCAACTCACCTTGGAATATCTGCGCAAACTCGACAGTCCCGTCGAGGATCGAGGAAAGCCGCAGTGCCCCGTGAGGCCGATCGATCTTGCGCCAGATCTCCGGGCGCGTGGAATCCACCTTCAGAGAGACCCAATCCGCCTTCATCAGGTCCGCCCGCACATCCTCGCGCCCGATCAGGGACGCGTTGGTGATCACGGCAATCTTGATTCCCAACGGCCTCAACAGGTCGATCTCGCGCCCAAGATGGATGTCCAGGGTCGGTTCCCCATCCGGCACGAACGTCAGGTAATCGACGGTCTCCCCTGCTCTTTGGGCCCTTTCCACCTTGGTCTGGACATCGCGCGCGATGTCTTCCGGCTGGTAGAAGGCCCGCCGCCGCATCCGCATCGCGTTGGTCCGGCCCAACTGACAATACACACAGCTATAGGTGCAAAGCTTGGGCGGAATGTTGTTGATCCCCACGCTGCGCCCCAAGCGCCTGGAAGGAACTGGTCCGAAAGCGATCATGTCTGGCTCCGCATCACGACCGACAGGTTAGCCGAAGACCAGGCGCGCGCCAACCTTTCCGACAGACCTCGCTTGCGGGCGGACCGCGGTCTTGCGTAGCCTCGGCTTCATGCTCTTTTTGAGTGCTCTCGGGCCAGCCCGAGCCACCGCGGACGCGCGAACCGAATGCCGGCGCCGACTCAACCGCGTCGCATTCGAGGGCGCGCCCCACGATCGCCCATGATTCGGCACGCGAGGCAGTCGGCAAAGTGCTGGGTGACCGGCAGCGCGGACATTCGGGCTGGCGAAGGACGCGCCGTGCTGGCCGCCGCGGTGCTGTTTTTCGTCCTGCTTACCAGTCTGATGCTCTTGCGCCCCGTGCGCGAGGCCCTCGGCCTGGCCCGGGGCATCGAGAGTGTGCGGCAACTGTTCTTCGTGACCGTGCTCAGCACCCTGCCGCTGGTCCCCCTGTTTGGCTGGCTGGTCTCGAGATGCTCGCGCCGCAGGCTGATGCGGGTCTCCCTGCATGGGTGCGCCGGAATCCTGATCGCGTTCTTCGCCGGACTGACGCTTCTTCCCGAAAGCCCGCGGCTGTTGGTGGCGGCCGTCTACTACATCTTTCACTCCGTCTTCAATCTCTTCGTCATCTCGCTCTTCTGGGCGTTCATGGTCGATCACTTCAACCTCGCACAAAGCAAACGCCTCTTCCCCGCCATCGCCCTGGGCGGCAGCCTCGGCGCGATTGCCGGATCCCTGATCTCCTGGCGCCTGGTCGCGTATTTCGGCGTCAACGGCCTCTTCCTGTTGGCCGCCGCCTTGCTGGAAGCGGCCGTTTGGCTCGCCGACCGTTTCACGCGTACACACGCGGCGTCGCTGCCCGCCCCCACCGACATGACTCCTATTGGCGGATCCTGGTTTGCCGGGATCAATGCCGTCGCGCAATCCGCCTATCTGCGCGGGGTCGGCGTGTGGATCGTCCTCAGCGGCACGGTCTCGACGTTTCTCTACTTCACCGGCCTGCGTCTGGTGGGCGCGGCCAGCGTGTCGACCGCCGGCCAGACGGCCTGGTTCGCATACATCAACCTCTGGACGCAACTGGCCACGCTGTTGGCGCAGGGGCTTCTGGCCAGACGAATCATGCGCGTCGCGGGAGTCGGAGGCGCTTTGGCGGTCCTGCCCCTTCTTGCCTCCGCAGGCTTCGCGGTGCTCGCCGCGGTGCCCGCACTCGCCGCGTTCACGATCGTCAACGCCCTGTTCCGCGCGGCCCAACAGGGGATTGCAGGCCCCGCCGAACAAACCCTGTTCACGGTTCTGCCGCAGCAATACAAGTACAAAGCCAAGTCATTCCTCGACACGTGCGGATACCGCGGGGGCGACGCCCTCGGCGCCTATCTCGAGCGATTCCTTGCCGTCGCCGGGTTCGGTCTTCTCCCGCTGGCGGGCGCCGTGCTCGCGCTGTCGAGTCTCTGGCTGCTGCTCTCGTCATTCCTGGGCCGCCGCCAAGCTCGGCTCGCCCGCCCCGACACGTGTAGCCTTGAATCTGAAGGCCGGTTGTAATACTTCTTGCCGGGCGAATCTGAACAGAACACGCGACCTATGTCTTTCAAAGTTGTGGTTGTGGGCGGCGTCGCAGCCGGCCCCAAGGTGGCCGCGAAGATTATGCGGCTCAATCCCGAGGCTGAAGTCACCGTGGTGGAAAAGGGCAAGTTCCTTTCCTACGCAGGCTGTGGCCTGCCCTACTACATCTCGGGCATGGTCAAGGATCAAAAGGCCCTGATGAGCACACCGGCCGGGGTGGTGCGCGATACCGCCTTTTTCCAGAAGGTCAAGAACGTCCGGGTCCTCAACGAAACCGAGGCCATCGAGATCGACCGCGCCCGGAAACGGGTCCGCGCACTCCCGAAGGGCAAGAAGGAGGAGATTTGGTTGGACTACGACAAGTTGGTCCTCGCCACAGGCGCAAAGCCGATCGTCCCTCCGATCCCAAACGTCAGCCTCGGCAACATCCACACGCTCCACGGCGTCCATGACGCCGAGGCGATCAAGTCCCTCCTGGGCGAAGCCAAGGCGCGCGACGTCGTGATCGTCGGCGGCGGCCTGATCGGCGTGGAAACCACCGAAGCCCTGGTCCACAGCGGCTGCCGCGTCACGCTCGTCGAGATGCTGCCGCAGGTCTTGCGCGTGCTCGATTGGGAGATGGCGCGCCTTGTGGAACAGCACATGGAGTCGCACGGGGTCAAAGTCATGACCAACACCCAGGTGACGGCCTTCGAGGGCAAAGATCGGGTGACTGGCGTGATGACCACCCAGGGCCACATCCCCGCCGACATGGTGATTCTGGCGATCGGCGTTCGCCCCAACGTCGACCTGGCCCGCGCAGCCGATCTGGCTATCGGTCCGACCGGCGGCATCCGGGTCGATGACACCATGCGCACCTCCGACCCGGACATCTACGCGGCCGGCGATTGCGTCGAGACCACCGACCTGATGACCGGCAAGCCCTGTTTCGTCCCCCTGGGATCGACCGCCAACAAGCAGGGCCGCGTCGCCGCCATCAATGTCTGCGGCGGAACGGATCGCTTCCCTGGCGTTCTCGGCAGCACCGTCTGCAAGGTGTTCGATTTCTGCGTGGCCCGGACCGGCCTGACCGAGGCGGCCGCCCGCCAGCACGGCCACGAGACGGTCACGGTTCTGGTCCCGGACGTCGATCGCGCCCATTACATTCCCGGCGCGCAACTCATCGTCATGAAATTGGTCGTGGACGCCCGGACCCGCAAGTTGCTGGGCGCCCAAGCCGTCGGGCCCGGCCTCGGCGACAAGCGCATGGACGTCGCGGCGATGGCTCTCACGGCAGGCATGACGGTGGACCAACTGTCCAAAGCCGACCTCTGCTACGCCCCGCCGTACGCCACCGCGCTCGATGCCATCATCACGGCCGCCAACGTCGCCCGCAACAAGCTCGACGGCCTCCTGTCCGGCATGAGCTCGCACGAAGTCAAGCAGCGACTCGACGCCAAAGAGGATTTCGTCTTTCTCGATGTCCGCAGTCCGGCCGAGCACGCCGAGACCCACCTCGCCGGTTCGACGCTGATCCCCTTGGGCACGTTGCGCGCGCGCTTGAACGAACTGCCCAAAGACAAGGAAATCGTCGCGTTCTGCAAAGCCTCCCTCCGCGGCTACGAGGCAGCCCGCATCCTGCAAGGAGCCGGATTCACACGCGTCCGCGTCATGGACGGCGGGGTGGCCGCCTGGCCGTTCGAGAAATGTCACTGAGACAGACGTCGGATCGGTCAGATCACGCAGGACAGGTAAGCTTTGTCGAAAATCGAGAACCACGAACAGAGCAAATCGGACTCTGATCATCGAAAACCATAATCAAACATGAATCCTGCATCCACTACTCCCGAAACCAACGCCGAAATCCGCGTCCCGCTGATTGGCGAGACCGCCCCTGCCTTCAAGGCGCACACGACCCAAGGACCAATCGACTTCCCCAAAGACTACGCGGGCAAGTGGGTCATCTTCTTCAGTCACCCCGCGGATTTCACGCCCGTCTGCACGACCGAGTTCATGACCTTTGCCGCCATGATGCCCGAGTTCAAGGCCCTCAACTGTGAACTGATCGGGCTCTCGATCGACAGCCACTACGCGCATATCGCCTGGCTGCGCACCATCAAGGAGAAGATCAAGTACAAGGACATGGCCGACATCGAGGTGACTTTCCCGCTGATTTCAGACGTGAGCATGCACGTCGCCAAGGCCTACGGCATGGTCCAACAGGGCGCCAGCAGCACCGAGGCGGTCCGCGCAGTCTTCATCATCGACCCCAAGGCCAAGATTCGCGCCGTCCTCTTCTACCCGATGTCCAACGGACGCAACTTCCCGGAGATCAAGCGCCTGCTCATCGGCCTGCAAACGAGCGACAAATACAACGTCGCCACACCCGCCGACTGGCAGCCCGGCGAGGACGTGATCGTTCCGCCGCCCGGTTCCTGCGGCACAGCCAAACAGCGGGTCGAGAAACCGGACCCCGACGCCTACGCGCTCGACTGGTTCATGACGTTCAAGAAGCTGCCGAAGGTGTGATTGCAGCCCGGGCATCTCGCCTCGGGACGGAAGCA
Organism: Verrucomicrobiota bacterium; assembly: GCA_035389025.1. Lineage (GTDB taxonomy): Bacteria > Verrucomicrobiota > Verrucomicrobiia > Limisphaerales > J093 > MWFF01. The sequence continues at coordinate 1,092 of DAOOQY010000091.1, read as the reverse complement.
CGATCTTCCCAACTTCGCCAAGGCCGGCGTGGAAGACGCCTCGCGCGGGGTCATTACCAGTCTGGACTGGATCGTTGTGGTCCTGGATCCCAGTTACGCGGGAATCCGCGCCGCCGCGACAATGAAAACGATGCTCGACCAAATGCGCGCGGGCTGTTTGCCGGCAACGCAGCACCTTGCATCTCCCGAACAAGCCGATGTGATCCGCCGCGCCTACCGCGAAGCGCGCACCAAAGGCGCGCTTTACGTGCTCAACAAGGTGCCCGACGCGCAGACGGAACGTCTCATGCGCCAACGCCTGCTTGAATCGCAGATCGAAGCCCTCGCCTCCATCAGAGAAGATTCGGAACTCCGCCGGTCGTGGTTGCAGGGAGAGTGTCTCCAGAGCGCCGCCGCGGAAGCTGAAGGCGTCAAGATCGTGCGAGCCCTCGAACAACAATGTCGCGCGATCGAGAGTCAACAGTCGATCCCACTGGATCGACCGAACGAGGCGTTCGCCCCGCAAGCCGTTTGAGCGGTCCAGCGTGAACAGAACCGATATGAACAGTCGGTCGCCCGCCCGGCCCTCGTCCTGGGACGAGGTCGAAGCCAACCATGCCCGGATCGAAGAGCGCAACGCGATCCATCGCCGCTTCGGCTACGAGCCAGAGGCAAGTGTCCAGTACGTGCTCGAAAGAGCGCTCCCGCTGCGCGGGCGCGTGCTGGATGTCGGCACCGGCAAAGGCCGTTTTGTCATCGCCCTGGCCCGCAAGGTCGCCAATGTCACGACGCTCGATATCAGCCCGAGCGAACAACGGTATGCCCGGCTCGAAGCGGTCTACGCCGGCGTCGCGCATCGCATCCGCTTCCTGATTGGAGACGCTGGCCATCTCCCATGGACCGCGGCCCGCTTCGACGCCGTGCTGTCCTGGAACGTCTTCCATCACCTCGACGATCCGGAGCGCGTCTTTGACGAAATGCTCCGGGTCTTGAAACCCGGCGGCAAGCTGGTGCTCGCCGATTTCTCGCCCAGCGGCTTCCGCGCCATGGACGCCATCCACCGCGCCGAGGGACGGCGCCATCCGCATCCGCCCAGCCGATTCACCCGCTTTC
>DAOOQY010000090.1:4801-9737 GCA_035389025.1 Verrucomicrobiota bacterium | reverse complement strand
GCCCGGCATCTCCAAGGCATTTGTGTGGATGCGCGCGACGCGGTTTTCTGGTCCTTTACGACCGCCTTGGTGAAGACGGACGCGCGCGGCAAGGTTCTGAAGACGATTCCCGTCGCCAGCCACCATGGTGACCTCTGCTACCATCAGGGGGCCATCTACGTGGCCGTGAATCTCGGGCAATTCAACGATGCCGCCGGCAACGCCGATTCCTGGGTCTACGTCTATGACGCGGCGGACCTGTCCTTCTTGAGAAAACACGCGACACCGGAGGTGTGTCACGGCGCGGGCGGGATCGGTGTGCAGGACGGCCAATTCATCGTGGTTGGCGGTCTGCCGGAGGGCGTGACCGAGAACCGCGCCTACCAGTATGACGCCGACTTCCGGTTCGTGAAGACACACGCGATTTCCAGCGGGTACACCCTGATGGGAATCCAGACAGCCACGTTCGCAGGCGGTTTCTGGTGGTTTGGCTGCTACGGGAATCCCCGCATTGTGCTGAAGACCGACCAGTCGTTCGGGCTCCTCGGCAAGTACGAACTGGACTGTTCGCTCGGAATCGTCGGGCTGGCGGATGGCCGGTTTCTTGTCGCCCGGGGCCGTTGCGAGAATGGCAGCGACTGCAGTGGCAGGGCGGTGCTGGCGCGCACGGATGCGGCGAAGGGGTTGGTGATCGACGGGGAGGATCGGTGAGAGGATTTTTCGGTGGATTGCCATCCGCGCCAGCCATAGACTCCGCCAACTGACTTGACTGATTCGAGCAAGAAACGCACATGGACGCGCGACTGATCACCGAAAGCATCTACTGGGTGGGGGCAATCGACTGGGACCGTCGGCTCTTTGACGACCTGATCCCGCTGCCCGACGGGACGACCTACAATGCGTACCTGGTGCGGGGGGCGGAGAAGACCGCGCTGCTCGATGCGGTCGATCCCGCCATGCTCGATACCCTGCTGGCCCGCCTATCGAGCGCGGGCATCGAGAAGATCGATTACGTCGTCTCGCACCACACCGAGCAGGACCACTCGGGCGGCATCCCGCGCATCCTCGCCCAGTACCCCAAGGCGCAGGTGCTTGCCAGCGACAAGGCCCAAGGACTGCTCACCGATCATCTGGGTCTTTCCGAGGACCGGCTGCGCGTGGTGCGGAACGGCGAGACGATCGATCTGGGGGGCCTGACCCTCGAGTTCATCTATTTCCCGTGGGTCCACTGGCCCGAGACGATGCTGACGTGGCTGCCGGAACGGCGCGTTCTTTTCACCTGCGACCTGTTCGGTTCGCATCTGGCGACCAGCGATGTTCTCGCCCATGGGGACCCGCGCATCCTCCCCGCCGCGAAACGTTACTATGCCGAGATCATGATGCCGTTCCGCGGTTTCATCGAGAAGAACCTGGACCGCGTGACTGCGCTCGATCCCGCGATGATCGCGCCGAGCCACGGGCCGGTGTACGACGAGCCCGGCCTGATCCTCGATGCGTATCGGGATTGGGTGTCGGCCCCGCCGAAGAACCTGGTGCTTCTGCCCTACATCTCGATGCACGGCTCGACGCGCATTCTCGTCGAGCATTTCGTCGACGCCTGTGCGCGGCGCAACGTGCGCGTCGAGCAAATCAATCTCGTCGATGCCGACGTCGGGAAGCTGGCGGTGCTGATGGTGGACGCCGCGACCATCGTGCTCGGGACGCCTACTGTCCTGGGCGGGCCGCACCCGCGGGTCGCTTATGCCGCGCTCCTGGCCAACCTGCTCAAGCCCAAAGCCCGCCACCTCTCGGTCATCGGCTCGCTGGGATGGGGCGGCAAGGCGGTCGAGCAACTCGCCGCGGCGGTCTCGAGCCTCAAGCTCGAATTGCTCCCTTCCGTTCTGTGCAAGGGGCTGCCCAAGCCCGCCGACCTCGATGCGGTCGAGGCGCTTGCCGAAGCAATCGCCGGGAAACACGCCGGGCTCTGATTAAAGGGCAGGGCGCACGACATCGACGCCCTCCGGGGCCCGCACGGTGGTCTTGACGCGTCCGTCGTCGCCCCGCTCGTGGCGCACCTCGATGACGCCCTGGGGCGTCGGGACAGCCCCCTCGGCCCACTGCAGGTCGCCCAGGTGGGGGTCGACGCGAACGCGTTTGCAGCCCGGTTCGAGCACCTGGATGCCAAGGACATGCTCGCTGAGCCACGCAGTCGGTCCGGAGGCCCACCCATGACAGAGGCTGTGGCGGAAGCCTTTGTAACAGTAATTGCCAAAATCGCCGTGCAAGTCCTTCTTGCCGGCAGGAACCAAGTCGTCGATCGGCGCGGCATTCGCCGTCCAGTCGAGGTCGAAATCCTCCCAGAACGTGGTCGCGCCGAAGTCCAGCATTGCACCCCAATAGGCCCGGATGGCGTCGAGGCAGCCCTGATAGTCTCCGGCCTTGGCCCGGGCCAGGAGAACGTAATAGCCGTAGAACGTGCTCATCCGCTTGGCGCCGTCCACGGCCATCACCTCGCGGTTCATCACTCCGGCGTCCGCCAGTCCGGCCAGCGCCAGCAGTGCGGCGGCCTGCTTGCTGCCGCCGTGATCGGGGCGATGCTGGCGAAGGCGGGCCAGAGTGGCTCCGGACTTGCGGATCATATCGGCGTCGCCCAGGGCCGCGCCCAGTTCCTCGCCCGCCTCGAAGGCCAGCACCATCAGGGACTGCAGTCCCGCGTGGATGGCCTGCTTGTTTTCGCTCGAAGGCCAGTCGAGGAAGCGCGTCTCGGGAAGGGTTTCCGCTCCGTCGGCGGCGATGTGCCTGGCCAACTCATCGAGCAGACCGTTGAGGTAGACATGTTGCTCGCGCAAATAGGCCAGGTCGCCCTGGTGACGGTACCAACTGGCATGGATCAACACCCACCACATCGAGTAGGAACTGATCCCGTTCATCCACCGCGGAAGAGGTGTCTCCCGGCGGACGAGGTCGAGACTGGCCCGCACGACCGGGACATCGCCGAACACCGAGCAGATGGTCATCGTCTCCGGGTGCATGTCGCCGATCCAGACCAACCGGTCGCGCTTGATGCCGTCCCAGACGTAATCCTGCATGTTCAGGTGCACCGTGTAGGCGCCGGTGCGCCAGATTCGGTTCAGGCGCTCGTCATTGCAGCGAAACGAGCCGAGGTAGTGCAGATCCCGGTAGAGAAACACCGCGCGGACGGATTGAAGCGCTGCGAATGTGTCCGCATCGAGCAGATCGATCCGGACAAACCTGAACCCGGTGTTGCCAATCTCATGAGTCCCCAGCCAGGGCACCAGACACGTCTGATCCCGGACCGCATGGTCATTGGTCGCGTTCTCGTCGCCGCCCAACTCGCTCATCGCCTCGCTGGCCGATTCGCCGAACCGGACTCGCAAACGGACCGTCTTGCTCGAGGGTGTGGCGGCCTTGAGATCCGACACGGCAATCTGGATGCCTCCGTGCAATTCGCAGCCGAAATCGAGCAGCAGCCCCGGCGCCTCGCCCCGGTGCCGCAAAACACAGGCGACCTTGTTGTCCAGGGTGATCTGCCCGCTGCTCTCCCGCACCAAGGCATCCGCGTTCTCCACGGCGGATCGTTCCCCGGACGTCTTCCACACCACGCGCTTGGGCAGGATGTAACGTCGCACTCGGGTGTCGGGCGTTACAGGCTGGGCACAATGCGCGGCGGCGCCCGGCGGCAGGAGGGGCGTGTCCGAAGAGCGCGCGGGATTGACCTCGAACAGGCCGATTCCGAGAAGCAGCACCGACACCGCGACCAGCCGGCATCGGGCGGGAACCGCCGGGGTCCGATTCCAGTTCCCTGGAGGCGCGAGGGTGGGCGGCGTTTCCGGCTCGATCGAAATCGAGCGTGCCGCGCACAGATCGCGCAGCGATTGGAGAAGGCCGGCGCTCGATGGGAGCGCGCGGCGGCGGGCCGATTCGGCGTGTCTGGCGGCTGCCGGCGCAGGCGGGCAGCACGCACGAAGAGGAGTGTGCTGGTTCATGAATTGGACGCGGTCTGAAATCCGCGGTTGCTGGCAATGGGCCATCGGTTCAGTAGCCCAGGAGATAGGTGGGATCGTCGCGGCTCTGACGGGTGCTCGAGCGTGGAAACGCCTTGAGCGAGACCTGGAACGCGATCGTCCAGTCTTCCTGTTGCCGCAGGGTCTCGGTCCGGTCGCGCAGGCGCAGCGTGAGCGCGCCCGTCCAACTCCGAAAGTCGCGGAACACGGTGTAATACTGCTCCTGCATCGTGCCGGTGCGGGCCTCGAAGTGTTGCGAGGCTCGGAAGGACCAGTCCTCGTTGAGCCGGAAATGGAGGCTGCTCAGGACGAGGTTGTTGCCCGAGTCCGGACCGAATCCGGGGATTTCGCGGAGATAGCGATGGCCGACCTTCCACTGCCAGACGTCGTTGGGGCGGAGGGTGACGGTGTGATTGGCCATGCGCCACGATGTGGTGTTGATGTCGTAGCGGAGTTCGGAGTTCAGGACCAGCCACGTGCGCGGTGTGAAATCGATGTCCGAATAGAGGTCGCCATAGGTCTCCTGATCGGCGCGCGGGCGGAGCCGCCAGTCCATGAACAGCGCCCAATGCAGGAGGTTTTCGACCTGGTCGCGGCGTTTGGTCTGGAGCCTGTTGCGCAGACCGAAGCGGAGCACGTTCTGGCTGTCGATGGCGTCGATGGAATTGTAGTCCGGATACTCGATCGGCATCATTTCGAGGCCGGGCCATTCGTAATCGAACTGGGGCAGATCGAGCGGGCGGCTGTTCGGCGTGGGGACGTAGACGTAGTTGACCGACGGTTCGACGATGTGGCGCAGGCCCGACACGTCGAAGACGCGGCTGCGCGCGTTGCGCCAGAGACGCGACATCTTGGTCGAGACTTCGGCGCCGGTGTTGAACACCCAGCGGTCCTGCGAATCCTGGTCCAGCAGAGTGTCGTGTTCCGCGCCATAATAGGTGTAACGCCCGCCC
>DAOOQY010000090.1:0-4701 GCA_035389025.1 Verrucomicrobiota bacterium | reverse complement strand
CTGCGGCTGCGCAACCAGGTCCAGACTGAAATTCGACCACTGCCGGTCGACCTCGACAAACGACTTGGGCATGATGTCCTTGCGGTACTCGTCCTCGAAGAAATCGTGTCGGAAGTAGGGGTCCGACTCGGCGTTGATCGCAGCCTTCACGCTCAGGTTGGTGTGGACGAATGCCGAGTGCGAGAACCCGACGCGCCAGCGGTCGGCGGGGATCGGTTCGCCCAACTCCCCCACGTCGGGATCCTCGTCGTGGGCATAGTACGCGCTGAGGCTGCCGTGGCCCGCCCGACCAAGGTCGTATTCCACGTCCGGCCCGCCCGCCACCCCGCGCTTGGTGCGATAGTCCAGATGCAGAGACGCGGCTGCATTTGTGGCAATCGACCAGTTGTAGGTCGTGAGCAGGTACGCCCCGTACAGACTCCGGTAACCGGGCAGGGCGTCCCAGTGGTTGGATTCCCGGTTCAGATTGCGGCGGTACCGCGGAAGGTACATGACCGGCACTTTGCCCACGTAGAGCGTCGCCCCGCGCGCCTCGATGTACTCCCCAGGCTTGAACGTCAGGCTCTTGGCCCGGACACGATAACCCGGCTCCGCGAAGTCGTCGGTCGTGACAAAACCACTTGTGGCGGTGTGGACCCTGTTGGTCAGATCGCTGCCCAAACCATGCCCGGCCGCGAAGTAAGGCGACCGTCCGGTTCGAAAGTCGGACGCTTGAATCTGTCGGGATGCGAAATCGTAGCGCAGCGTCTGGCCGGTCCAGACCTCTGCCCCGCGCTGGAGGCGGACATTCCCCTCCGCCTCGACCACCGAAGTTTCGCGGTTCAGCTTGACCTGGCGGGCGATGACCGTCGCGTCGCCGTACTGGACCAGGACCCCCGCGGGGTCGCTCACCATCAGGGTGCTTTCGAGGTACTCGATCGAGCCATCGGAACTGAGCGCGTTGACCTCAATGCCCGGCGGTTCGTCGGCGCAAAATGCCGCACTGGCCAGCCCCATGGCCAGAACGGCCCGCACCCAATGCATTGCGCTCATCTGGAAAGCACGCTACCCAAAACAGTTGGGCGGTGCCAAGCCTGAATCCGGGCTACTTGCGGAACTCGATTTCGGTGAACCCGAACTGGCTGAAGAAGAGCCGCAATTGAAGCTCGGCGCGTGTCTGGGCTTCATCCAGAATGCCGCTGTCGCGAGCCGCGCGGCGGATGGCATCGAGCCCCTCCCGCCGCGCGTTCTGCTGCAAATCCTTGTCGAAACGCCGCAGCAACCCCGTCGAATGCTCGAGGACCTGCGTCTTGTCCTCGTCCAGGTAGACATCCGTGATCGTGCAGCGCGGAAGCCTGATTGTGACGTTGGTCCCGTCGACCTCGATGTCGCCGCGCTCGATCTTCGAGAGATCGACGCCGGCCTTGACGACGCCGTGGGCAACCAGCAGCACGCGGCTCTCGCCGTAGATTCTGACGTCTTCGAGGATCACCACCTTCTCCATCACGTACTTGACGGTGACCAACTGGGCCAGACCCTGGATGTGTGTGAGAACAGCGGCTGTGTTCGTGTAACGAGGCGTCCTGTCGGGTCGAAGCAGCCGCACAACCGTCCAGCCGAATGCCAAACCGAGGCCCAGGGCGATCGCCAACAGGCTGATCGCCAGAGCGGTGAGACGGTTGCGGGTCGCAGGCTGCACAGACGCAACCTAGCAAGCACGGGGCGCGTCGTCCAGAAAGGGCTCGAGAGCGTGAGCGAGGAACGCTGTCAGCGCTACCGACAACCGGAAGAATTCATTGTCGTTGCGCAGGTCGGACCGTGTATTTGAAGGCTGTCGGTGACGCGAGTTGACGCGCGTCCCGCATCGCTTAGCCTGACGCCGTGAACACCCTCGGTTCCCATGGCATCGATCGCCGCGAATTTGTCGGCACCGCCGCCCGCGCGCTCGTCGGAGCGGGAGCTTTGAGCGCGATCGCCCACGGCCTGGCACAGGACGGGGGCGAACGCCCCGCGCGTGCGCCGGGCGTAAGCGTCTTGAACCCGCGCCACCGCGTGCCGGTGGGCATCATCATCGACGACTCGACCTGTCTGGTGAATCTCAACCGGTTCGCGGTTCCCCAGTTCGCCGCAGTCTGGGGCGGGAAGAACGAGCATTACCAGAAGCTGGCGTGGCGCGACTGGCCGGTCGAGATTCCCGATGCCTTCGTGCGCAAGTTCGGGGAGTGGGCGGCCGAGAATGGAGTCAAGGGCAAGTACAGCGTGGTGCCCTATCCGGCGTGCGTGGGGCGCCTGGACCGTTTCCTTCCCGGGTGGACCGAACGCGAGTTGCAGAGCAGCCTCGAATTGGTCCGTACCGTGATCGCGCCGCACTGGGACATCCATCCCGAAATGGTCAGCCACACCCGCGTGATCGACACCAAAACAGGGCAGCCATACCCCGAGTGTTCGCTGAAGTTTATGGAGAACTGGGACTGGACCACGGGGCGGTCAGCGGACGAGATGGCCGATTATTTGGCGTACGCCTTGCGCATCCTCAAGAACGCCGGTCTGAACTGTGAGGGCGTCACCACCCCCGGCGGATTCGGCACGGGGGCGCGCCCGCAATTGGCGCGGGGCACGCTCGAAGCCGTGCGCGGCGTGTTCGGCGCCGAAATCCCGCATTACTTCCGCGACGCCTTCGACCTTGGTTCACAGAGTGTCGCGCCGCGTGTCGAATGCGCCGCGGGACTGTCTGGTCCGGACCCGCGGTGCGTGGTCAGCATCGTGGCTTGCACGGGCGATTGGACCGGTGGCTGGGACAATACCCCGCCGGGCGGGGCCGACAAATTCATCACGCCGGACCTCCAAAGTGGACGCCTGGTCGAGGTGATTCAGCGCGGCGAGCCGGCGCTTCTGCTGGCGCACTGGACAGGCGTTTACTGGAACGGCCGGGAACTTGGATTCAAGATTTTCCAAGAGGTGGTTCGACGACTGCGCGCCCGGTTTGACAATCTGGTCTGGATGAAACTGGCCGAGATCGCCCGGTACTGGGCGGCCAAGGAACTGACCGCGATTGAACGGGACGGAAACGCCGTCCGCCTCCAAGCGCCGTTTGCGTGTCCCGCTTTCACGGTGCGCGTGGAAGGAGCGCGGAGCGCCAGCCCGCCTCCGCGGCTCCAGGCCGGCAATCGCCTCCAGGAACTCGACGAGGTGACCGACGCGCGGAGACTGGTCGCGGGCGCCTGGTGTCCAGAGGCAGACGCGGTGCTCGCGTGTTTCGACCTGCCGAAAGGCGCTTCACGGATCGAGTGGAAGGTCTGAAAGCGAGCAGGGGAGGGGGATGAAACGTGATGCCGGTCTTCCTTTGGGTGAGCGTCTGGGCGCCTCTTGGATTACCTATACGGGCATAAGGAGGGAAAACGAACTCAGCAGAGCCCGTCTCTGCCATTCGTGTGATTCGTGCGATTCGTGGTTCTCCTCTCTCCGCTGAGTCGCGACCGCGAACGACACGAATGACACGAATCCAAGGCAAGGCTGGAACCGGTTAGTTCGCTGGCCCGAGCAGCTTAAACCTCATTGAGAAAGCGCCGACCAAGGCCACGCTCGCAGCCACGAAGGCGAGCATCGCAGAGACGACCGCACCGGACTCCAGTGATTTATCGCAGCCCATGACCAGGGCGAGCACAATGAAACCCGCAGCCGTCATGGTCCCCGCCATCATCATACGGAACGGTGGCGTCGACCAGATGAGGCTGGCTTTGCATCTCGGGCAGATGACAACCTTCCTCGCAAAGCCCAGCATCTATAACTTCGCACTCGCTCGATCCAGCGGAACCGATAGCCGCAACTGCGACATGAAAAGCAGAAGACCTTCATACGAAGCACGCCACCAAACGCAGGTCAGCGACGGGAGCCAGCCGACGACGACGTTCGATTCCTACCGCGAGCTGAACGGCTGGCTCCCGTTCGCTGGACCGTCTGCTTAGGCGCTGCAGGCTGCTGCAAGGCGGTGTCCAAATTCTCCAAACGCACACCGCGCCCTTCTTGAATGCTCGTGCGCGCCCGGGCAATCCGGGACAGGAAACGCGGATCGTGTTCTAAACGGTAATCTATCCAATCGTCGTCGGTGGCAAAGCCCAGTAGAATCCCCGCCGGATGGCCGTGCCGCGTGATGACAATCTGCTCGGAGGCCGCCTCGCGGAGAAGACGCGGCAGGTTGTCTTTGACTTCAGAAAGCGCAATGTGCTTCATAGCGTGCTAGCGTGTTGCTCAAGCCACTCGTCGGTCGAGGCTCTGGCGACGATGGCGAGAATGTGAACCTCCGGCTCGGCGACGTCGTAAAACACACGAAAGTCCGCCACGCGGAGACGACGCTCGGGCTGCCGAAGGCCTCGAAGCCGCTTGATCCGGCTCTTGCTCTCCGTGCGTGGCGCATGCCGAAGATGCGTCTCAATGGCCGCTGCAATCCCTGAGCGATCTGCCGCCCGCAAACGCTCAAGGTCCGCGACGGCTTCGGGTGCAAAGACGATTTCATAGGCCATTCTGGCCAGAACATGGCCAGAATGTGCCCCGCTGTCAAGAGCCCCGACTGACGCCGAACGCTCCGGCTCACCGATCCCGCGCCGGTGACGCCTGACCAGCAACTGCGACGCGATCGCGGGATTCGGTGCAGCCGGCTTGTTCGCCCGTGACCGAGGCGGAACCAACCATAAAGAACGCAAAGGACTCAATCGCCAGGACACA
>DAOOQY010000089.1:0-9758 GCA_035389025.1 Verrucomicrobiota bacterium | reverse complement strand
CTGCCATGCCACAAGCAGACACCGAGAACCGGCGGCAGACAATCCCAAGTTATTGGCAACTTCTTCCCACCAAGCGCCGGTCACCCGCCGCACCACTGCCTGCGCCAACCTTCACGCCGGAGGGGCGACGGCCTCGTCGCCCGCGCAGACGATCTGAGATTCCATTGGTCGGAGACGAGGACGTCCCCGCTCCCGTGCCCGGTCACGTTGTTCGTCTCGTGTCAGCTCGCGGGGCTTGTCGAACCGCCGGGTTCGAGTCATTCTCCAGCCTGATGGACGACAACGACGCCTCGCTCGACGGCTTGCTGCAGAAGGTCTGGGATGGCCGGCGGGTGGATGCTGCCGAGGCCCAGCGTTTGTACCGATTGCCGCTGGCTGAACTGGGGTTGCTGGCCAATCGCAGACGCGAACTCGCGAAGGCCGGCGCCTACGACGGGCGCGGCAACGAGATCGTGACCTACATTGTCGATCGCAACATCAACTACACCAACATCTGCGAGGTCCGCTGCAAATTCTGCGCATTCTTCCGCCGCGAAGGGCAACCGGATGCCTATGTGATCACCCCGGAAGAGATGGACCAGAAGATCGGGGAAACGGCGGCCCTGGGCGGGACGCAGATTCTGCTGCAGGGCGGGCATCATCCGACCCTGCCGCTCTCCTGGTACCTGAATCTCATGGCGCGGATCAAGGCGAAGTTCCCGCAAATCAACATCCACGGCTTCAGCCCAAGCGAGTTCGTCCATTTCCGCAAGGTGTTTCAACTCCCGCTCGACGAGGTCCTCCGGCAATTCCGGGCGGCCGGGCTCGGCTCGATTCCGGGGGGCGGCGCCGAGATTCTCGTGGACCGGGTGCGTCGGGCCGTTTCGCCGCGCAAGGCGATGACGGACGAGTGGCTCGAGGTGATGGACACGGCGCATCGGCTGGGGCTGCGATCGAGCGCCACGATGATGTTCGGACATGTCGAGACGGTCGAGGACCGGATCGAGCATCTCGAGCGGCTGCGTCGACAGCAGGACGCGACCGGCGGGTTTACGGCGTTCATCGGATGGACCTTTCAACCGGAGAACACCCGGCTCGAAGCCCGCATGGCCGGGAGCTGCGATTACCTGCGCACCCAGGCCTTGGCCCGCATTTACCTCGATAATTTCGATAACGTGCAGAGTTCGTGGGTGACCCAGGGACCGGAAATCGGCCAGGTCGCCCTCAAGTTCGGCGCCAACGACCTGGGCAGCATCATGATCGAGGAGAACGTCGTGGCCCAGGCCGGCGCCACCTTCCGCATGACCGCCGACGACATGCGCCGCCTGATCCGCGACATCGGCTACGAGCCGCGTCAGCGGGACAACTGGTACCGGCTGGTGTAGCGGTCGACACGCCGGGGCCGGCAGTGTCCGGCTCGGCCATGCCCAGGCTAATCGTCATCGTCGTCCTGCCCGCCGCGCACGGTGATGGCCCACTCGGGATACGGCTCCCGGGTGCCGCGCATGGCGCGCCAGAGCACGCGATTGAGCGCGTCTTCGGGAGCGCGGTCCACCTGGCGGAAGTTCATGCGCGACGAAGCCAGGGCATCGCGCCGCAACTGCGGGTCGGCAATCGCCTTGGGATCGGGGTTCATCTCATCGACCGGCACGATGTTGGGCACCGACGTGAACGGCGCGTCATCGAGCGTGTCGGTGAAACAGTCGAACATCGGCGTGGCGCTGGCGTCGAATTGGTTCATCGGCGGCATGCCGAGAATCTGCTCCATGGTGCGCAGCAGACTGGTGGTGTTGTACTGCGTGCTCACCACGACGCCGCGTTTCGCGTAGGGACTGACCACGTACGCGCTGGTGCGATACCCGCTCACGTGGTCGTAGCCGGCCTGGGGATCATCCTCGATGCCGAAGATGGCCATCTCGCGCCAGAACTTCGAGTGGCTCAGCGCCTCGACGATCCGCCCGAAGGCTAGGTCGTTGTCCGCCACCGTCGCGGCCGGCGTCGGGCAGTTGCGGCTCGTGCCGCTGGTGTGGTCTTGAGGCAAACAGATGATCACGAGTTGCGGGAACTCTCCCTTGGCCTCGTACTCCTTCAACTCCCGCAGAATGAAGTCGGCCCGGTATTGATCGGGCACCGACATCTCCCAGCCCACGTAGTTGGTCGGCGAGAAGGGCGCAATGGTCTGAACCATCGGGTAACTCTCGAAGATGACCTCGTCGCTCTCCCCCTTCCACGTGCGGTAACAGGCCAGAAAGTCCGGCGTCCCCTTGCGCCCGTCCCGCCACCGGACATTGGGCGCCATGAACTCGCCGTAGTTGCGGATGCGAATCTTGTTCCGCAGCGCGTTGTCCCAGATGAAGCCCGCCGGCGAGTACGCCAGGGCGTCGTTTTCGTCCACGCCCATGCCGTCCGGGTAGCTGCGCGGCCAGCCGGCAAACGAACGCTCGAGGTAGTCGGTGCCGAATGCGGTGGTGCTCCACTGATGGCCGTCCGCGCTCAGAATCCCCGAACAATAGGTGTTGTCGAGCAGGACGAACTCGCGCACGAGCTTGTGCTGGTTGGGCGTCACGCGCTCGCCAAAGATGCAGAGCCGCGGATCGCTGTTGCCCTTGCCCACCGCGCCGAACACCTGGTCGTAGGTGCGGTTCTCCTTGATGACGTACACGACATGCTTGATCAGGCTCGGCTCGCCAATGCGTTCCGGAATCGCCCGCGGCGGCTGCCCCGCACGGGGCGGCTGCAGCGACTCCGCAATGCGCTCCTGCCGCAGGTTGTCATAGACCGACTGCGAAAGCCGGGGCAGGTCATCGTTCCGCGGGAGCGGCACCAGCGAGACCGAACCGTGGTACTGATGGCTGTTGAAACCCTCCCCGGACGCGCCGCTCTCCCGATACGGCTTGGGCGCAACGGCGTGGCCCTTGATGTTCGCCACGCAAAGCTGCTGCCGCGGTCCGTCAAACACGAGCGCGCCGGGAAACCACCCCACCGGAAGCAACCCGCGCAACTCCGAGCGCTTGCCGGCCGGGGCGAAGTCCACGATCGCGATGGCGTTCTGCGTCCCGTTGGCCACGTACAGCGTCTTCCCATCGGCACCGAATGCCAGCGCATTGGGCGACGCCGCCAGCAGATCGCTCGGCTTGGATTTCACCCAGATCGTCTCCGCCACCGCGCCGGTGCGCGTGTCAATCACGCTCAGGTTGTCGGCCCCGGCGTTGGCGCACACCAGCCAGCGACGGTCAGGCGACAACGCCAGCGCCGAGGCGTGCAGACCGGTGAGAATGTCCGAATCCGGTTTGCCCCCGCTCTCGCCGACACCCAGATGGACGACGGAGACCGAGCCCTCGCTCGCGATGTGCCTCACTGAATCCACGCGGACTTCCGTCCCGCGACCAGCCGGCCCCACAAGATCGCCCGCGCCCGGACGGCGCCCGCCCCAGTTGCTCACGTAAGCCTTGTCATCGAGAAGCACGATGTCGTACGGCGCCACGCCCACCGCGAAGGCGCGCAGCACCTTGCCCGTCGCGGCGTCGAGTTCGAGCAGCGTGTTCGACAGGTTGCCGCAAACGTACAGGCGCGCGCCGTCCGGTGAGATGGCCAGGCCGGCCGGAATCTCCTCGCTGCGCCGCGGCGCGTTCGCCGCCGGCAGCGGCAGCGAGTGCGACGCCGCGACCAGGCCGTCCGCGTCCACCGCGAACACCTTCACGCTGCCATTGACGTTGCTCAGGAAGATGCGACGGCCATCGGGCGAGAAGATAAGGCCGGTGAAGCTGAGCTGCCCCTTGGTATCGGGCTGCAGGATGTTCGGCGACGAGGTTGGCGGCAGCGGCTCGTTCTGCTTCTCGGACGGCAACTGAACACGCTCGAGAATGGCGCCGTTCGCCGGATCGAGGACGATTAGTTCGCTCGTCTTGCCGGACACGACCAACCGACGACCGTCGGGCGACAGCGCCATTGCCTGCGGACGCAAGCCGGCGAGGTCGGTCTGCCGGCCCAGCGGAGTGACCTCCTGGTTGACCGGCAGGACCGTGCGGTTCTCGCCCCGCCTGCCAACGGTTTCGGTGTCGCCCCCAAACAGAGATACGACGAGCAGACCGGACACGAGCGGAGAAACGGCCCATCGGCCGCAAGAGAAGACAGACGCAGATATCATCGCGCGACTCTACGCAGCCGGCCCCGGACCGCAAGACGCGACATGGAGCTTCGTCGTCTGAGAGGCAGTGGGGGTAGATGAGAATGGGGCTTGGATCAGGCCCAACACTTTCTCGAGAGGTGCTTGCGGCGGGGCATTTTCGGGGAGTGTTTCGAAGAGAATCTGGTGGGAGGCTTTCGACATTTCAGCGGCGATCTTCGTCTGTAAGAACCCCTTCCAACCACACGCGAACGCCACCGGTGTCATCAGGGGGAAAGCCAATGGGGTCGCGTCTAAACATTTGACAATTGGCTTGGGTGGACTGTCGCTCGCCGAGGCGGGCGGCACGCGCTGCGAGATCGGACGCGGGTGGAGCTCGGGGTGCTGGGTTGAGGCAATGGGGTGCAACATTGACCATTGACAACGTGGTGCGCAGGCGACGGGCGGACTGCTCCAACGGCGGCCGCTCCACCGTCGAGGCCAGAACTGACAAATCTGTGCGCCGCCGAAGCCGCCAACAAAGCGGACGAACCGACCACCGGATGAGCAGGGCGGAGGCGGGAGTTGGTCCCTCCGAGCTTCAGTTGCGGCTTGGCCGCTCTGCCCTCTGTGTCTCTGTGGTTGTCCCCCACGGTGACCGTCAGCGTCACGGATCAGCCCGCCCTGCCTTTGCCGGCGCACCGAATTCCTCCTGCTTCCCCGCCGGAGGGTGCGGTGGCGCTGGCATGGTTTCCCCGCCCAGTCCGCTGCGGCTCGCCGCCTTGTCTTTCCAGCGCCCCGAACCGAACGGAGGGCAAGCCCTTTCGCTCCCGCCGCGCGCCGCGGGCCAGGCCTCGAGTCTGCCCGCGGGCTCGACCAGCACCGAGGTCTTCAATATCTGCGGCAGCCCGCCGACCGTGGTGACCGTTACGGTGTAGAGGCCCGACGCGGCGTAGGTGTGCGCCGCGCTCGGCCGCGAACCGGAGAGCGTCCGCACCGGCGAACCGTCACCAAAGTCGATCGTTCGCTCATGGCTGGCGACGATAAATGGATGATGCCAGATCGTGACCGGATCGCCCGGTACGATCCCGCGGACCGGATGCTGGTACACAAAGCCGGGCACTGGCTCCTGCCCGGAACAGCCAGGAACGAACACCCGGACCGGGGTGAAGCCGCGTTCCTCGCGTCCGTCGTCGAAATAGACCCGGAGTTCTTGCGCATAGAAGCCGGGCGTGGCGACGGTCAGTTTGGCCGTGGCGCCCTCCACCGCGGTGCCATCGTGCAGGACCCAACGATAGCCCGTGATGGTGCGCCCCGGGCGTGCGCGCGAGCGTCCCCCGTCGAGCATCAGCGTCTCGCCTGCCCGCATGAACTGATACCCGCCGGCGATCGCCACCCCGGCGTCCGGATAATCCCGCAGGTAGGCATCGACCGCGAAGGGATACGTGCCGGGCTCATCGTCGTCCCGGCGAAAGTCGCAGTGCAGATGCGGATCGGCGTCGCCGTTGCCAAACTGGCCGGTGAGGCCGAGCCGTTGCCCGGCGGCCAGAGACTGCCCCGCTGCCACCAGCACCGTCGGTGGGTTCATGTGGAATAGGCGGGTGAGCGTGCCGTCCGGCGCACCCAACTGCACCGAGTCCTGCGCCGTCGTGACTCGGCCCGCCTCGGGGGCAAACACCGGCAGCAGGTCCGGCACCGCGCCGAAGTCCTCGCCCTTGTGGTAGTAGGTCGTGGCGACATCCTGCGGCACGATTCCCAGCCACGTGTTGTAGTAAGTCGTCGCGCCCCACCGGTAATCGCCCACCGGGAACCGCACCGTCGCTGGCCCCCACGATTCCCCGGCTCGAGTGTACCGCAGCCGAAGGCGCTTCGGGAGGCTCACCGGGTACAGCCCGACCGCCAGCCACTCCTGTGTGCCGTCGAGGTAGAGACGCAGACCGGCCGCCTCGACCGGATATTGGAACGGGCGCGCCACCACCTCGATCTCCTGGCCGTTGACCTCGAGCCGGACGCGCGCGGCGTAATTGACCCGGTGTTCGACCGACGTCGTGGGGAAAGGCATCGTTTCGTATGCGATCGCGGGCTGGCCGTCCGCATCGCTCAGAATGCGGAAGGTGTGCGCCACTCCGTCGCGGGTCGCCGCGCTCGTCTCGCCGGGATTCAGGTCCACCGTCGTGGGCCAACGTGTTTGGCCCGCCGCGCCCGCGATGAAGCACAATACGAGGCCCAGGGCGGCGAGGAATCGCGCGAGGCGCGTGCGCGGGTCTGGTTTCATGATTCCTTCAGCATTGCGTCGCATCCCCCGCTGACGATCCACACCACCTTCGCCCGGCCGGCATAGAGCCGGCCGAAGGCGTTTAAACATCCTTGATGCTTCTCGATGGGGCTGCAGGGCCTTGATCGCACACTTCATCGCGCACTTCATCGCACACTTCATCGCCCAGTGCAGCTTGTTCTGCACCGTCGCGAAGAACTCCTGGGTGAGCGGCGCCTGCGGATCGTAATCCATCGCCAGCGCGCAGAGGTCGGTGTTTTTCTGGTAGAACCGCCGTTCGCTGGCCCGGATTTCCCGGATGCGCTCGATCCGACCGCAGGGCGTCCAACGAGGAATCGGTGCTCCGCCCCGAATCCGTGAGGGTTCCTCACCCCACACCGATTCAGGACGGAACACAGATGGTCCTCCGGAGTGCCGGCGCCAGACCTGACACCGCGGGTCAGCCCGTTCGCACCCGGTGCGATGTCGCCCGTGCAACGGAACCGCGACACGCCATCCGGACTCCGCCGGCACACAACGACCCGAGCTTGCCCAAACTGGCCCTGACCTTCGCCGCCGACCGGACCGCGCCAGGGCCCAATTGTCGAATGTTTAGACGCGCCCCTATTGCCGTCCGCCGGTGCCCGGAGCCTCGGCCAGCGGCGCGACAGGCGGCATGGCCAAGACCTCATGCTCGGCTCCCGGCCAGCCGCGACCGTGACGCTCTCGGACACTGTCGACGGCCTGCCGTCAGCCAACTGTTCCGCCAGGCCCCGGAGTCCCTTGCTCAAAGTGACAGGGGAATCCATGCCTTTCAGGGGCGGACCGACCGCACGGCTCCCTGCCGGTCCAAGTGCCAGTCGGACACGCCACCTATTTCGAGGTCGTGATCTGCCCGATTCTGAATGTGGACCGAGGACCTCCCTGATTTCGCGCGAAGGCGCATCGGACAACGCGGTCTGGTGGGGCAATGCCACGGCCGCACTGGAGAGTGGTCCAGCGGCGCACGTTATCCTCCGATCTCCTCCCGCCGCCGACCGAGGCGATGAAGGGGGGGGGTACGTAATAAATACGTAATCCGGGTGCTTGGAGCGCGGCTTTCTGCTTATTAGAACTGGGGCATGACACAAACGGTCCGCCGGCTGCAACGCCTGGGCATGGCAACACCTGCGCTCCCGTCTCCAAGCCGGTTCGGGCGCCACTGCCGCGTATGCGAGCCAACCGTCCCTGTTAAAGAGGATCGACAATCAAACCCGCCACCAATGAAGGAGTCGAACACCCACTGCCTGATCAACACTGCATGTGCTTTGCTGCTGTTTCACCAAGCTGCCCACGCCGATCTGATTTTCAGTAATGCGGACCTGCCCGCAGGCAGTACGATCGAAGTCGGAACAACCACGATCTTCATCCCGGACCCGGTGGATCCCTCAGGGGGCTTTGCGGAGGCTTGGACGCAGGAGTACGCGGTGTCTTTCAACGCGACAGAGGACTACCTGCTGACGCAGGTCCGACTCCTGGGTGTGGTCAACACTTCCTTCCAACTTCCCCGAGCCTATGTCTGCGCCGGCTCGCCCGCCGCGGTCGCTCTCTCCGATCCGGCGTTCACGGCTTTGGGCGTCGGGTCTTGGCAATCATTCGAATTGGTTTACCAGCCGGTAGTCCCAATCCCGCTCTGGAGCGGGACCACCTACACGATCGCTTTTGGGGGAGACCCCGCTGGACTGGAGTATGCCCGGGCAACGGTCGCGAGCGCGGAAGCCGCTTCCGGCCTCTTCGGCAGGGCGGATAACGTGCCGAACCCCGTCTTCCCCGTGCCCCAGGGTCCCTGGTTCGTGAGCACTTACGGGCCTGCCCTCGAGGTACACGGGACCCCCGTGCCGGAACCGGCCGGCGCGACTCTGCTCGGCGGCCTGGGCCTGCTCGTTTTCGCGGTGAGCCGGCGGAACCTGCCGCGTTGTTCCAAGTGAACTGCTCAGTCACATCACACGATCGCCGCCAGGCGCTTAGAGCGATTGTCCCGTTGAAAGGCACCCAGCCCGCCAATGTCCGCCACGGCCCGAACACATCGAATGGCTTCGCCGCGCCTTGCCGAACGCGAGTCCTGTGACCCGGCGATTTGCCGCCACTCACCAAGACACCTTACAGCCCCATTATGAATCCTAAGACCCTGCTCCCAACGGCAGTCACCCACTACTCACGCTACTGCGTTGCGTCGGTTGTGTTCGCCCTCGGGTTGAGCCTCTCGGCTGACTTGGCCTCTGCCGAACCGACGATGGAGGATATCCAATCGCGCGTGCAGACGTTCACCCTGGACAACGGCATGCGGTTCATTGTTTTGGAGCCGACAGGCGCCCGTAGTCAGTTGCCTCACGTACGCGGACGTCGGTGCGGCTCAGGAGACCAAAGGTATCACCGGCCTCGCCCACCTCTTCGAGCACATGGCGTTCAAGGGCAGCTCGCGCCTTGGCACCACCAATTTCGAGGCCGAACGCCCTGCGCTCGACAAGGTGGATCAGGCCTTCGCCGCCTACGCGCGCGAACGACAGAAGCGCGACAAAGCCGATCCCGAGAAACTCAAGGAGCTGACGGCTGCGTTCGAGGCGGCCCAAGACGAGGCACGCAGGTACGTCGTCCCCAATGAATTTGGCGAAGCGATCGAGAAGGCGGGCGGGCAGGATTTAAACGCCATGACGGACAATGACAGCACCTGCTACTTTTTCAGCCTGCCTTCGAACGAGTTGGAGCTGTGGTTCTACCTGGAATCCGAGCGCTTTCGCGACCCCGTCTTCCGAGAATTCTACAAGGAACGGGACGTGGTCATGGAGGAGCGCCGGCTCCGGGTGGAGAGCTATCCGTTTGGGAAGATGTTGGAGGAACTCCTCGCCACTGCTTTCAAGGCCCATCCGTATGGCGAGCCGGTCATCGGGCATCGCAGTGACATCGAGTGCCTCACGCGGGCCGACGGCGAGGCCTTCATGAGCAAGTACTACGTGCCCAGCAACCTCGTGAGCGTATTGGTCGGGGACGTGGACGTCGCTCGGGCCAGACACCTGGCCGAACTCTACTTCTCGCGGTTGCCGGCCCGTCCAAAACCGGAACCGTTGCGGACGGTGGAACCTCCTCAAATCGGCGAGCGACGGGTGACCCTTACGCTTGAGGCGCAACGAATCGCGATCGTCTGCTACCATCGACCGAGCATCACGGATCCAGACGACGCGGTGTACAGCGCTCTGAGCAGCCTGCTGAGCGACGGACGGTCGTCACGGCTGTACCGCAGCCTAGTCCGCGACAAGAAGATCGCTACCTACGCCGCTGGCTTCTCGGGTTATCCAGGTTCGAAGTACCCCAGCCTGTTCGTCTTCTGGGCCTACACGGCACCCGGTCACACGAACACCGAGATCGAGAGGGCCCTGGAGGAGG
>DAOOQY010000088.1:0-9773 GCA_035389025.1 Verrucomicrobiota bacterium | reverse complement strand
CGAGCACATGGGCATGCGGCCCCTGCCAAACCCTTGGATCATTGTCGTCCACAGCAAATTGGCCGAGCGCTTGATCGCTCGACGACTCATCAGGCGACCCTCGTCGTACAGCGAAAGCAGTTGTTGAAAGTTGTGCGTTGAACGTTTCACGTTGAACGTTCTCGGCTTCCAACGTCCAACGTCCAACGTCCAACTCCCAACCCTCAACTCTCAACTCTCAACTCTGCACCCCTCCCCCCGCAGAAGTCCCACCCCCTCGTGTACTGTGGCCCGCATGAGATTCAAATACGCAGACTGGATTCGACAGGACACAGACGAGATCGTGGCGGTCTTCGGACAAGCCAACTAGCGCGCATTGACGATCAGCTTCCGGACGACGTGGAGCTGATCTCATCAAGAGACGCCACCATGCGCGCTAGAAAAGCAAAACCGCGCCTCAGTGGAGTGAGAGAGGCGGAAAACGGGGTGCCAGTGCCGGCCCGCGGGAACATCTTGTTGCGTGCCCTGGTCCTCACTTGCCCCGTTCGGGCGCGGTTTTGCCCCAGCCCGGACATCAGATCACGCGCAGCCTTACAAACGTCCGGGCTCAGGAGTGGATCGCCCTTTTCTGGCACGAAGCGGTCCTGCAGAAGTGAAGCCGACCCGACTCCGTTTCTGGCCTGACCCGCGGCCGGCGGTTGACCGGTTGGGCGAGGCCTTCTTCCGGAACCTGCCCCAGACGCCCGGCGTTTATCTCATGTACGGCGCCGGCGATGCGGTGCTGTACGTCGGCAAGGCGCGCTGTCTTCGACACCGCCTATCAAGCTACCGGGTGGCAAATCCCGACCGCCTGCCTCTTCGCCTTCTGCGCCTGCTGCACCGGGGCGAACGCATCTGCTGGGAGATGCACCAACTGTCCCCTGCATGGACCTCGCATGTCTCGGCGCCGATCGACAGCCGAATCCGGCCCTTGACCAGGTAGCCGGTTTGCTCGTGCGGATGGGCATGGCGCGGCAGCACAGCGCCCTGGCCCAGTCGGAATTCAGTCATCAAGGTATCGTCGCCATGAACCAGCGTCTTGCGCTCGATACCGTCCAAGACCTGGCGGTAGGTCCGCTGCCCACGCGTCGAACTCGATCACCACCTCGAAGTCGTCCTGGCGAGGCAGAACGGCAAACACTCCTCGATCAGTTTTCTCTGTCGGCGATCGAATCGGTGTCGGGCACGGCGAGATAGACGTTGACCGCGACGGCCTCCCAGGGCGCGGCGTTGGGATCAACCTGCTCGACTTCGCAGGCCACGGGCACCGCTCCCAATAGAAGTCGGCTGATATGACGGTTCCAGAACCGGGGAACGTAACCAAGTTTGACTTGGCCGTGAAAGACCTCCACCGCGAACGAGTCGTAGGGATTGGACGGCTCGGCGCGCAGCGTCAGCTTAGCACCGGCCGCCAACCTCGGCAGTTCCTTGGCCCCGTCGTAATACCGAAACCCGGCAATGGCGAAGTCGTTGATCAAAATGCGGCGTAGGCCGTGCCCGGGTCCGGCTGCCGTGGTGCGTGCTGACAGGAGGGTGGCTGGCAGCAGCGACAGCCGGCCAAGGAAGCCCAGGAATACCCGCCGGGAGCCGGTCACTGATTTCATTGTCATGTCGACATCCTACCCGAGGGGGTATGACATCCGCGGTCACCCGGGCGAACTTTCTTGAGGACAGCCGGACGGGCCTCGGGCCGGGACACTGGTTATGGGCGGGCCTTTGTCGGCTTGGCCGGACGCGTCACTCTCGGCGCCCTGACCTGAAAACCCAGCCCTCGCCTCAGAAGCCTCGATCACCCACCACCAACGACTCCCGCAGCCCACCCCCAATTCAGAACATCCCGCCTCATCTTCTCCATTTTCCCTTTACCCTTCTCCGTGCGAGCCCAGCCCCCCGCTACAAACCTCCCCGAACTTTCCACCAGGGGGTGTCCATAGATGTCAGAGGGCCTCGGGTACCCCAACCAAGCCACCTCGAACAAGCATGGCCTTTAGCATGGCCTTTAGAAGTCTGTCCGGGATGCCTTCTTCGCCTCGCCGCAGTTCCCGCGCATCCTTAGCGCCGACGCCACCCTCCGCGGAGGAATTATGTGTCGGAATACGCAGCTCAATCGTCCCGTCCGGCGAGGCGAGGGCGAGGGGCTCACCGGCATCGAGGGTCATGGCCAGACCGAGAAGCGCCAGGGCCGGGAGGGCCAGGTTTGGCCAAAATCGCCGGATGATCATGGTCGAGAGCGTAAACGAAGGATGGTATCGCGCAAAGACCTGAATTGGGCTGCCAATCATGGTCGCCGTGTCCAGCACCCCGCTGGACGATTGGGTCCCCACGGCCCGCGGCAGTCCCTTTCGCATCCGCACGCTGCACAACCGTGATCCGCGCGGGTGCGGTGTGACAAGGTCCATGCCCGCAGGCTGCCCGCACCGGTTCGGACCCGCCGTCCCTGCGCTTCCAGGAAGGCCCTCGCGGCCTGCTCGTTCATGTGGAAACGGTCGTGATCGGCTGGGACGAACACGCCCCGCGAACCGCAAATGGCTCACGTCGCAGGCGGCGGTTCTGTCGTCGTCCCGTGAGCGTTCACGCGCCAGGCCAGCACAAGGATCACTACGCTGAAAGCGACGACGAAGGGGCCTTCCCGGTTTGCCCATTGCGAGGGCATCCCCACGCTCCGATCGACGCCGAACAGAATGGGTCCCATCGCCACTCCCGCCCACCCCAGGAAACGCACAATCGGCAGGTAACGGCGAATGTCCAGGGACACCATGATGAGCAGTGCTCCGTGGAGGGCGTACAGCGCGGAAACTGACCGCGTCAGGTAACCGACGATCGGGACATGCGGCAGTTCACCCATCCCCAGCCGCTGGTGGATCAGGTTCATCCAGTCGCAGGGCATGAAGACGGCGCCCAGCGCCGTGAGCGTCATGGCGCCCGACACCCTGAGCAGCCACGCCAAGATGCGATCCGGGGCTTTCATGCCGACAGAGTAGCCCTCTCTGTTAAAAGGTAAAGGGGGGTCCCGGAAACAGGAATAACGTGCTTGACGGCGGTGGGTCGTGCAGGGTCGTTGGCTGATGGTTGATGGTTACGAGTTGAACGTTGAGCGTTGGACGTTCCGGTCCAGAACCAACGCTCAACGTGAAACGCTCAACGTGAAACGTCCAACTTCCGGCTCTTGGCCGTGCGAAGGCTGGTAGAGGACTTGCGCCGCGAGGGCTACACCGTCTCGGGTGGGCATTGAATCGTCAGAGTGGGCCGTTGCCCTCATACCGGCCCCATGAAGCTGAAGCCCGTTAATACGGCGCGCGCCTCAGCCGCCCGGTGTCTTTACCTTTGGCCATTGGGCGGTTGTTGCTTCGTTTCGAGACCATTGCCGGCGCGGGCCGGCGGTGGGCTGTGTCCGCGATTTCCTGCTGTGAATCTGCCGCGGAATGGCCTCACCATCGGGTCATGTCTGTGCTGAAGCTGCGAAGTCCCTGGGCCCTGGGTCTTGCACTGTGTCTTCCCGCCTTTCAATCGGCGGCTGCGCCACCTGCTGGACCGCTGCGCATGCATCCCCAAAACCCGCGTTACTTCACCGACGGCGCTCGAATGCCGGATGGCTCCTTGCGAGCGGTCTATCTCACCGGGTCTCACACCTGGAACAACCTCGTCGACATGGGGCGGAGTGATGTGCCCGAGAAGTTCAATTGGGAGTCCTACCTGAACTTCCTCGAGAAACATCATCACAACTTCATTCGGTTGTGGGCCTGGGATTCAACGACCTGGGACACCCGCGCCAATGGTGCCTTGGGAAAGGATTTCATCCATCACGCCGCACCGCTGCCGTGGGCGCGAACCGGCCCAGGCACTGCTCTGGACGGCAAACCGAGATTCAATCTGGCTCAGTTTGACCCCGCGTATTTCGAGCGGCTCCGCTCGCGAGTCAAGACGGCGGGAGACCGTGGGATTTACGTGAGTGTGATGCTGTTCGAGGGCTGGGGCTTGTTCCACGGCAACCGCCGTCGCGGCACCGACGACGGCTGGGCCTGGCGCTCCCATCCCTTCAACCCTGCCAACAATGTTCAGGCTCCCAAAGTCGAAGTCGCCGATCCCTTCAGCGGTCGGGTTCACACCATGCGCAGCCCGGAGGTGAACCAGTTCCAAGCCGCGTATGTACGCAAGGTCGTGGACACACTCAACGACCTGGACAACGTGCTTTACGAAGTCATCAATGAAGGCGGCGAAAAGGAGTGGAACTGGTGGGTGATCCGGACGATTCATGATCACCAGCGCACCAAACCGAAACAACATCCTGTCGGGAATACTGGCCACGGCGCCGAACGGCTTCCAACCATGCTCGCCAGTCCGGCGGAATGGCTCTCTCCGGGGCGGGCCGACGGTTACGCAGAAGAACCTCCGGCCTGGATTGAAAACAGGGTCAGCCTGCTCGATACCGATCACATCTGGGGTGTTGGGGGAAACGCCGGCTGGGTCTGGAAGAGCTTTCTCCGCGGACACAACCCCATTTTCATGGACCCTTACGACGGCTCGGTGCTGGGCGAGGATCGCGGTTGGGAGACCATCCGCGCCGCCATGGGTTACGCTCGCCGCGTTGCCGAGCGGCTGAACCTGGCGGCCATGACCCCCCGAAACGAACTCGCCTCCACCGGCTATTGCCTGGCTTGCCCGGGCCAGGAGTACCTCGTCTATCAGCCGGCGGGCGGAAAGGAGTTCTCCCTCCAGTTGGCATCGGGAGAATACCAGATCGAATGGATCGATCCCTCCCGACCCGAACCGGCGGCGCGCGACCGCCTGAGCGCCGAGGATGGCGCCCGCCAGTTCCAAGCCCCCTTCGCCGGAAGCGCCGTGCTCCATCTGAAAGCTCAGAAGGCAAGACAATGAGAAAGCCCACACGCGCAGAGAACGGACCAGCTCAAGCAATACGATGTGCATGCCACGGTCGCGGTGCTCAGCGTCGCCCTGGGCCGGGACCTCTTCCCGTGGTTCAACGCACACGGTATTGAGGCGGACCCGGGCAAGTTGCTTATCGGATTGGAGCAGGTC
Organism: Verrucomicrobiota bacterium; assembly: GCA_035389025.1. GTDB lineage: Bacteria > Verrucomicrobiota > Verrucomicrobiia > Limisphaerales > J093 > MWFF01. Next base: position 4,718 of record DAOOQY010000088.1, on the reverse strand, counting down.
AACGGCAAGGCGTGGTTCGACGACGTGACGGTCGCCGTCGCCAAACCGCCGGTCCGTCGCGAGGCGAGGGCAGTCGTTGGGCAACCCTTTGCCGGCCACGATCGGCCTCGGCTGCGCGGTGCCATGATCAGTCCGGACATCGACGCCGCCGGGTTGCGGGTTCTGGGTCGGGAGTGGGACTCGAGCTACCACGCCTTTCGGGAATGGAGCGGCTGGAGCGTCGAGCACGGCTCGGATCGAAGCAACACCAAGCCGAGCGCTGAGCCGACGAACCGCCAGCGTCAACCTCGCCTTGGTGGGGCGCCTGGAGAGCCTGGCCCGAGGCAAGGGATGCACCCCGGCGCAACTGGCCTTGGCGTGGGTCCTGGCCCAGGGCGATGACATCATGCCCATCCCGGGAACGAAGCGACGCTCCTACCTCGAAGAGAACGTCGGTGCACTGGCGGTCGAATTGACGTCTGCCGAGCTTGCGGAACTCGATCAGGCCGTCCCGCCCGGAGCAGCCGCCGGGATGCGCTATCCCGAAGGGAGCATGAAAGCCGTGAACCGGTGATGAAGACGCCAATTCACTCGATCGTCCGCTCCGTTGGTTCGCTCGCTTTGAGCTATTTCAGTTCGGGCGGCCAGCCCCCGGGGGAGGAACCGCAACTCCCGCGTTTGAGCGTCGCGGACTGCCTGCACTACACGCTGACGCTGGATTGGACTGCCGTTGATCCCATGGCTTTCAGGTTCAGGTCAACGTGGCTGCGTGCAGTCATGCCCGGAATAGCCGCGGTGACATAGTCCTCGGACAGGACCCAGTTCAAGGCTTGGCGATGGTCGGGCGCACTGCCGATCTTCCCCTTCCCCCTCGAGGTCGGATGAGGTCGGGATCCCTGGTATGCTGCGCGCCAAAGCCCACCGGGGAAAGCAGGAGCCCCGTCTTCCCCAGCCGACGCAGTCTCGACTGCTGGATGCCGTCAGGCTGGTTCGGTCCTGCGCTGGGCAGGGATTTCTCCTTATCTCCCTGGCGACACCCTCCCAACGCCAGCATGCTGCCAATCCCAACTTCCGCCCACTTTCCTGGCGAACCCCCGGCGGGTGGTCTTCATAACGACGCGCTTACCTCGGGGGCGAAGGGATGAACGGTCGGGGAAGGCTCGGGCTGCTCGGGCTTGAGAACATTGCCCCCAATAAATGAACCGCCACCTGGCGACTGCGTGGATCAACGTCCGCCTGCGCAATCGCGACCAGCTTGCGGGCGGCCACTGCATCGCGGCGCTCGCCGAGGCATTGCACCAAATACTGTTTGGTCTGGCTGTCGACGCAAGACTCGTAAACGCCCACCAGGTTGGTCGTGGTTGCCTCGCCGGGGATTCTATGGAGTTGTTGGATCGCCGTCCGCCGCAGTTCCGGCGTCGGACCGTCCTTGGCGATCTGGGCCAGCTTGGGCACAGCCTTGACCGGGACGACCTCGACGACTTGGACGGGGTAATTGGAGCGGGGTAGCCGCTCTTCGACTTCCTTGAGGCCAGCGACGGCTTGCAGTTTGAGTTGCGTGTCCGGCACGGTGTCGTAGAGGCGGAGCAAGGCGTCCGTGCTGGCCGGGCTCCGAAATGCGGCAATCGCCTGCAACGCCCTGACGCGCACTTCGTTGTCCGGGTCGGACAGGACGATTTGGCTCAGCGGCTCGATGCTCGATCCCAGTCCCAGGGCCGCCACCGCGTCGACCGCGGCATAGCGCACCTTGGCATCGGTGTCCTTGCGGGCAATGTCCAAGAGGACCGGCGCCATCTCGGCCTTGGACGCCGCAACCTGCCGTGTCTGTTCTTCCGCCGCCTTCTTCTGTTCCTCGGCCTCGCGTTTGCGGCGCTCGGTGTCGGCGGGGTCCGGACGCTTGGTCCGTTCGTCAAACGCCGCCAGTTGGCGCCGGAGGGAAAGGAGGCTGCGCTTGGCCGAGAGGAGTTTGTCGGCCGAGCTGCGCCCGCTTTCGGCGAGCTTCTCCTCTTGGGCGACCTGTTGCTCGACCAGCTTCAGTTCCTCTACCAAGTAATCCCGTTCGGTGAGCTTGGGCTGGCCCGTGGGCAGATCGGCCGGAGCGGTGGTACCGGGTTCGCCGGCTGGGCCACGGAGCCAACCGAGGGAGAGGACCAGCACGGCCAGGACTATCGGCTTGGTCCAGAACGCGGCGGTGAGACGAGGAGGCTCCGTTTGAAGTGAGCAACGAAGGTACGTTTTCATATCTGATGAAGCCGATCCCCGCCAGCTTCTACTTGACCCTAAACACGCTCCGGACGGCGTCAAGGTACTTCAGGCCATTCGAGGTGTCCGGCTCGAGGTAACTACCTTCCGTCCATTCGTTCCAGCAATTGATGTTGAGAATCCGCGGACCACCAGGTCGCGCGAGCAGTCGTTCCTTCGTCTTCTCGAGGGCGATTCGGAAGTTCTCCGGCGTGTTGTTCCCGATTGTGTTCGTGAACGGATAACCGGAGTTGTCGAACCCGTCCTCCTGCGCCGCGCGCGGGCTGGAGTCCCAGCCCATGCTCACATTCGGGTAATACGGCACGCCAAACTGCGTCGCAGCCTGGTCCCAATACTTGAAATACTCGTCGCGCACCACGTTGTAGTCCGTGACCTGCGTGGGCAGCGGCACGTGGTGAATCCAGACGTAGGATGTGACGGAGTCAAAGCCCAGATCCCGCACCAACCGGGCCGCATCGACCGGCTTCTGCTCCTGCGGCAGGATCGGTTGACCCCACACCACAGCGTTCAGATGGAGGCCCGGCAGCCCGACCGCGCGTGCTCGGGCACGAAACTGATCCAAGGCCCCACGGGTGGCCTCGACGCTCCCGAAGCTGTCCAGGAGCTTGGTCAGTTCGTAAAACGAGAAGTACGGGCGTCCGTCAATGCGCCAATACGACGGATGCTGGAAGTAGTCGTTGATCAGGTGATCGGAGATTCGCGCGAAGGTTGCCGGCGTCACCTTGCCGGGAAACAAGAGCTTCTGCGGGGTGCCCCGTTTGTAGGGCTGGATTTCCAGCCAATCGTGGTTGGCCCACATGAAGGCGAATTTGAGGCGGTGGTTGTTGGTCGCCTGCAGAAAGCCGATGTCGATGGGCCGATCCAGAAACGGGCCGTCGTCGTAATAGTACCAGTCGAAGATGAAGGCATCGATCCCATGGTCCGCCGCGGCCGCGATCTTCTGCGCCATGACCTTGGGATCAGATTCGTCGAGGTACCCCCACAGCGGCACCTTGGGTTGCTGGTGCCCGGGGAACCGCGGCTTGGCCGCTTTGACCAGTTCCCACTCCGACCACGCAGCCCCCTTCATCTGGCTGTTGCGCGGATCGCCGGGGTGGTAGTTGCCAAAGTAGTAGCTGGCGACGGTGATGGGCTCGGCCGCATCTCTTGCCCAGATGGCTTTGATGGTTTCCTCCTGATTGAAACCGTTCGGCGTCGCCGCGCTCTGCGCATTGGCCCAGTACCACCACTGGCCATTGACGGGCGCGTGCAGCGTGCGGCTGCCGGGCATCTGCAGCCACCCGTTGGTGTCGTGCTCGCGCAGCCAACTCCACGCGTAATGCAGCCATTCGTTGCGATACGGCTCCGGCTGACGCGCGAACCAACTGATCTCGTCGTACCCCCAGGTGAAATACGGCGTGCCTGGTTGGCCCGGCCGGGCACTGACGCCATAGTTGTCCAACTCGACAAGGTAGGGCAGGTGCGTGCAACTCCAACCGCTGGGCGTCAGCCCGCCCGCGCTCCGGCCGTAGATCGTGTCCAAATGCCCCACTCTCAGCACGCCTTCCTGCGGTTTGCCCGGCACCTCGACAATCCGCAGTGGAAACGAATGAAAGTCCAGGAGCAGCCGGCCCTCGTGGACAATACCGCCCCCCGGCACATGGGCGTCGCACAGGACGAAATGCCGCCGGGCATGGCGGGCAGCGTAGGCACGCACCCGCCGCAGCAGGTCGCGCCAGTGCACGTGGTCCTTGTCGCGCTCGTCCATGATCTCGACCTGACCAAAATGGATCGCCTCGACGCCGATGTCGATGTAGGCCCCCGCCAGAAACAGGAACCACATCCGGGTCTCGATCTGGCTGATGTCGGGCACCGAGCCGCCCTTGTTCCACTGGTCCACGCGCCGACCGTTCGGATAGAGCATCGCCTCGTAGCGGAAGTTGCGCTGCTCGACCGGCAGTTCGAACTCGCGGAAAACCCACGCCGGCACCGGCAGATGACCGACGGCAGTGGTGACGATCTCGAAACAGGCGGCCTGCAGGATCAGGTCCGGATCGGCGCGGTGCGCCTGCTGGGCGATCGGCGCGGCGGTCTCCAGCAGCCCCGGCAGCTTGTCCTCGCCACCCCAGCGATAGATCGCGCGTCCGACGAATTTGGCGCCAGTATTGGTCAGGAAGCGGAGGTTGTCCGCCACATCGCCCTTGCCGTGGAGGAACTCGGAGAATGTCACCGCTCGGGACAGGTAATTGTCGAGGACCGCGCGCGACACCTGGCTGTCGAAACGATAATCGCGCTCCGCCGCCCCCGCGCTTGTCGCCAGCGCCAAGATCAGGATCAGGAGGGTGATGGGACTCATTTGCATGCCCTGCATGGTTTCTCCTTGGTTACGGCCGCTTCGGAAGCATGGCGGTCTTGAGCATGGGCTTGGCCGTAACCGGAGCGATCGGCTCCAGTTGCTCAACGACGAAATCCCGGTAGCTCTTCGAGAACGCCATGCA